>JAGAOS010000052.1 GCA_017623575.1 Clostridia bacterium | reverse complement strand
GATGAATTAAAGAAATACATTCATTACTACAACAACGAAAGAATTTCCTTAAAACTAAAAGGAATGAGTCCGGTGCAATACCGAACTCATTCACTAACAATTTAATATTTAATTTTGTCTAAACTTTGGGGTTCACTTCAAATCAAGAAACAGTCTTTTTTACTACTTATTTGAAGGATAGCGTTGTTTGCAATCGGTAATACCCAAAAGATAATCAATACTAACACTATAAAACTCCGCAAGTTTAATAAGCACAGAGGTTGGAATATCGTTCTCACCGGTTTCATACTTTGAATAACCGGTTTGCGACATACCTAACATTTTAGCTACATCTGTTTGGTTAAGATCAAGATCCTCCCTCAGATCACGCACTCTTTTAAACATTCAATACTCCTCCGACTAAATCTATTATAACCATAATAATTTAATCTGAATAAGGTTATTGATTTTTAACCTGAAATAGGTTAAAATATTGATATATTTATACAAGGGGTGAGAAAAATGATAAAACGAGTTGTTATTGCTGGATGCAGAAATTATAATAATTATAAAGAAGCAAAAGAATATATAGATTTTTGTTTATCAAACATACGAAAATACAATGATATTATTATACTTTGCGGTGGTGCAAAAGGTGCAGATTTTTTAGGTGAAGTGTATGCTAATGAAAATGGTTTTAAGGTTGAATATTTTAAAGCTGAATGGGACAAATACGGTAAAGCTGCGGGTCCTAAAAGAAATGAAGAAATGGCGAAAAATTGCGATTATGTTATATGTTTTTGGAATAATAAAAGTAAAGGAACAAAATCAATGATAGAATATTCAAAATTTTATAATAAACCAATTAAAATTAAACTAATAAATACATAAACATAAACATCTGCGAAAAAAAGCAAAGCATTTTTTCGCAGATGTTTTAATCTAAACTCAAATATTGTGGGATTTTTAAGGGTTCTTTGTTTTTACAGTTATATTTTTAAAAAACTTAAATATACTATTTCTTTTCTTCAATTTCAATAGCAAAGCAATCATAAACCGGATCTTTAAATGCACCTATTCTTGCGGTATTTACACCCATTTTCATAAGTCCGTCACCACTAAGCACAGGGTAATCCCCCTTCCATTTTTCACATGTGGGAAGTGTTACCTTATAAAGCTTTTTGGGGTCAAGACCCATAGGCTTAATAGCTGGGAGTCTTTGAATAAAACCAATATTATTTCCGTACACCAAAATTATGGATTTCTTCTTATCCTTAGCCACATACTGGAAGGAAACATAGGGTGCGTTTTTATCAAAAGCAGAGGAAAGCACATACATATCGCCAAGCTGAACCGTTTCGCGGATTTTTTTGTAGTAGGCAATATAACCCTTTAATTCTTCAATCTGTTCATCGGTAAGCCTTCTAAGGTCATAGCCGACAGAAAGTGATGCGTTGTAGGCAACATGAGCCAAAAACTTCATACTCTCAGCTCTGCCGTTAGGGAAATAGGGCACGTGATGGAAATGACATCCACCGCCTGCAGTTTTGGCAAGATTAAACTTTGTAAAGCCTTCGTGAAGCTGCAGGGCATCAATGGCATCCTGATTGTCACTCCTGTTAATTCTACCGCACCAAGGCGCCATAGCAATGTCAGCGCGAAGTCCGCCCGATGCGCAGTTTTCTATCATAACATGGGGGAATTTTTCATTAATATGGGCAAAAATTCTATGCAGATTTTGAACATATTTAATGTAAAGTCTTTTTTGCTCCTTAGTTTCTGCCTCGGGCCAGCCTGCCTGAGAGAAATAGCGGTTCATATCCCATTTAAGGCACTCAATATTTGCGCTTGACAGCAGTTCATCAAGCCAATTTACAGTATACTCATAAACATCGTCCCTGGCGAGGTTAAGGGTGAGCTGCCAGCGCTTTTCCTCCCTTTCTCTGGTTGGGTAATTCATAACCCAATCGGGGTGAGCTCTGTAAAGGTCGCTGTCGGTGTTTACCATTTCGGGCTCTACCCAAAGTCCAAACTTCATACCAAGACTATTTACATAATCTACAACAGGGGCAAGACCGTTGGGGAATTTATCGGGATCGGGTACCCAATCGCCAAGACCTGCGTGGGCATCCTTTCTACCCTTCATCCAGCCGTCATCAATGAGCAGAAGTTCTACACCAAGGTCGGCACATTTTTTAGCCTGAGCCATAATAAGCTCCTCGCTAACATCAAAAAGGAATGTTGCCCAAGCGTTATATAAAACGGGCATTACCTTATTGGTAAACTGATTCTTAGTAGTTGCTCTTAAATAATCATGCAGTTGACGGTTAGCCGCTCCAAAGCCATCGGTTACAAAGCCTCCTGTAAAAACGGGTGTGGTAAAGGTTTCACCGCCTTTAAGCCAAATATCGCAATCAAAATTAGAAATACCGCCGTTTACCTGAGTAATACGATTTATGGTGCGACCAATATTCATTTGCCAGTTACCGCTCCATTGCAATGTACCAAAATGAACTCTACCTGTATGCTCGGTAGCGGTGTAATCGTCTATTGCAAAATAAGGAATATTTTGTGCGCAGGAAACTCCTGCTTTGCTTTGAAGAGTGATGGTATCAAGCCCAATATCGGCAGTTTTTACCTCATACTCGTGACCCCAACCGCTACCCATATAGGTAAGGCGCTGTTTTTGATTATAGCCTAAAATCCAGTTAGCCGAATAAAAGGTTTCAAGCTGAATTTCGTCACTACCCTCATTTATAATTTCGGTATGACGGTCAATAACATCAAGGCCTTCATAGATTTTATAGATAAGCTTTACGGTAAGGGGATAAACCTCGTCCTTTAAAATTAAGGTAAGGCTCTTTTCGTCATTGCTTATAACATAATCACTGTATTTTAAAACAGTATCACGCACACCATCAGGGAAGTTCACCTTTAAAGATTCGTTATCATAAAATCTGCCGCCGAAGAAGGGGTATTCTTCCCTTTGACGATAATGTTTGCTGTATGCAAATTGATTCCCGTTAAATTCTAAACCTGCTTGAATATCGAAATCATTATAAAGTCTTTCGCCCCAATAAGCATTGTTAACATAGCCATCTAAAATCTCAATAGCATAGGTGGTATTAGCGGTATCTATTTTAAAAACTCTAATATCACTAAGATCTGATGTGGGAATTGTATTTGTAATGAAGGTTTTTATGGGCATTTTAAACACTCCTTATTATTTGCAAAGCTCTGCTATTTTCTTTTTCTGTTCAGGCGTAAGGTCTATGCAGGGTGAATTAGAAAGGGCAGTATCGGCATTTTCCACTATTAAAACCTTGGTATTGGGACCAAAATAATGGGTATGCCAAGCGCCTTTTTTAACATTATACATTACGCCCGGCTGCATATCCACCGCTGTGATTTCATTAGGTTTATCACCAAAGCCTGCCAAAAGCAGAACACATCTGCCCTCCAGCAACACAAAAACCTCGTCTGTTTCGTTATGCTTTTGAAGGTATGAAAGACCCTCCACCGTTGTTTTTGGTCCGTCGTTCATAAAAGCAACCCGCCAGTTTTCAAAAAAGACAAGACTTTTATAGCCATTTTCATCGTAACGAAACTGTTCAATTTGTTCCAGCACAAAATCACATCCAAACATAATTTTATAAATAAATTATAACATAAAAAAAAGCATTTTAAAGGCTAAAAATAAAGGAATTTTTTCGCTGTTTTTTTGTACCGTTTAAAGTGTAAAAAAACAGATGCCTGATAAATTATTGTTTATATCACAAAGGACGGCCTTCTAAACCGCAAATTCGTGCGTTCAAACCACAATTAATAGGGTAATATGCAACCATAAAAACCGTAATAGAAACATTTTTAATTCTATTACGGTTACTTCTGTTAGTTTTATATATTTTTATCTCTCGGCAAAAAACTCTACTTCCTCGCCTGCGGCGCCGATGCAAAAGCCTACTCTTATGGGATAAACAGGGTCGGACGGAATATCAACATCCTTTGGCTCTACTGTAATTTCATAGCCTGCAGAACGAACCGCCTCAATGCAATCATCAACACTTTCTACCGCAAAGGCAATATGGCGAATGGGACCAAGCTCGGGCTCACTGTCGGCATTAGAAAAAAGCTCCAAAATGCCTGCGCCTGTATCAAGCATAGCGCAAAGCGCGCCGCCCTTCTCCCAGCGTCTTATAAGGGGAAGTCCTAAAATATCCTTATAAAATTCAATGGTTTTATAAAACTGCTCCTCACCGTTTGCCTTTATAGCAATGTGATGAACTCCCTTAATTTTTACCATAAATATCTCCTCCATAAAATGTGTTTAATTTATTTTAACACATTATGTATTTCTTTTCAATTAAATAATGAAATAAATTTCCGTTATGGAATTAAAGGTGTTTGAAAATAATATATAAAAAAGGAACCGAAGCTTATATCTTCGATTCCTTTTTATTTAAAACTAAATTAATTATTCTGCTGCATCCTCTGCAGGTGCTTCAGCGGGAGCTTCCTCAACTGCGGGAGCTACTTCCTCAACGGGGGCTTCCTCAGCAGGAGCATTTACCTCTGCCAAAACTTCCTCTTCCTCAGCAGCCTTGGGGTCAAGAAGTGCGCGGATGGAAAGGCTTACACGCTTTTTCTCATCATCCACACCGATAATCTTAACATCAACCTCCTGACCGATTTTAAGCTCATCCTGAGGCTTTTCAATTCTGCGGTCAGCAATCTGAGAAATGTGGATAAGACCGTCCACACCGGGGATGATGCGAGCAAATGCACCATAGGTGGTCATATTAACGATGGTTGCCTTAACAACATCACCATCAGCATAATCACGCTTGAAGATTGTCCAAGGATTGTCCTCGGGCTTTTTATGACCTAAAGAAATCTTCTTTTTATCTGCATCAATATCCTTAACATAAACCTCTAAGGTATCGCCAACAGATACAACCTCTGCGGGATTTTTAATTCTCTGCCAGGAAAGCTCAGAAATATGAACCATACCATCAACACCGCCAAGGTCTACAAATGCGCCATAGCCGGTAAGAGATTTAACAACACCGTTGAAAACATCGCCTACAGCAATATTCTCCCAGAATTTTGCCTGAGCAGCCTTTCTCTCCTCCTGAAGGATGGCGCGAACAGAACCGATTACGCGGCGGCGACGACCGATTTCAAGAACCTTGAAGGAAACGGTTGTGCCCTTAAGAGGCTCTAAATCCTCACCACGGTTAAGGGTTGCCTGTGATGCGGGAACAAATACCTTGAAGCCCAAAGCAGTAACGATCATACCGCCCTTAATGATTTCGGTAACCTTGCCCTCTAAAACTGTGCCGTTTTCGCTTGCCTCAACAATGGCATCCCAATTGGCAATGTTATCATAACGGCGTTTGGAAAGCATAATAGTACCTTCCTGATCATTGGTTTTCATAACGATAAGGTCAAGCTCATCGCCAACCTTAACAACCTCGTCAAGCTTAATGGAAGAATCATAAGAAAATTCCTCAGCCTTAACATAGCCTGTTTGCTTACGGCCGATATCTACCTGAATCTCGGTAGGTCCTACCGCAAGAACAACACCATGCACTTTCTGATCTGTATTTAAACTGCTGAGCGAAAGTTCAAGTGCCTCCTCAAAGGACATATCGTCCGAAATTTCTGCACCGATATTAAGCTCATCAGTGGATTTAATTGTTTCTGTCATAACTGAAATGACCTCCTTTATAATACGCGCAGGTGTAGATGCACCCGCTACAACTCCTACACTTTCAGCGCCGATAAGCTGTGACCGTTTTATCTCATCCGCCGTTTCGATAAGATATGTAGAACTGCAATTTTCCTTGCAGATCAAAAACAGCTTGTTTGTGTTGGAGCTATGACGCCCACCTATAACAAACATTACATCGGATATACTTGAAAGAGCAGACGCTTCGGTCTGCCTTTTAGAAGTCGCATTACATATTGTATCAAAAATTTTTGCGTTTGTACATACCTTTTTTAAAATTTTTTCAGAATTTTCAAAAATTTCTTTATGGAAAGTAGTTTGTGACACTACAGATATGCTTTTTTGGGTTAATTCGGGGTGATTATTAATAAGATTTTCCAGTTCTTCCTCATTACTGAAAACATATGAGTCACCCTTTATATGACCCCTGATTCCCTCAACCTCTTTATGCTTTTCATCGCCCGCAATAAGAATTATATCCCCTGCCGACGACTGTTCATACACAATTTTATGGATTTTTGCAACAAATGGGCAGGTTGCGTTCTCCACCCTTTTGGCATACCTTTCGCTTTGGCGCTCCACCTCAGCAGTAACTCCGTGTGAACGGATAACAAGCACTTCGTCCTTTTCTGCCTCTTCGGGTGAATTAATTATTCTTACACCTTTTTCAGCCAGTTGTTCCACAAGCTGGGTATTGTGAATAATAGGACCTAAGGTGCAAACCCTCTCGCCCGAATCGGCAAGCTTTTCTACCATATCTACCGCGCGGTTTACCCCAAAACAGAAGCCTGCAGTTTTTGCCAATGTTATTTTCAAAATTTAATCTTCCTTTTCCCAGAGTTCTTTTATATTATCCATAACCTCAGTAGAAATTCTGCGGATGGCGGCGCGCTGACTTTCATCTTCAGCAGGCTCTTTATAGGGTATTAATTCCCCTACCCTGACCGTTGCCTTGCAAAACAGTTTAAAGGTGCCTGTGCTGTATTTTACCGAAACGGGAAGAATATCTGCCTTAGTTTGCATTGCAATTAAAGCCACACCCGGCTTTGCCTTACCAAGCTCGCCCGTTTTGGAACGGGTGCCTTCGGGGAAAATTCCAAGCACCTTATTGTTATTTATTATAGAGCAGGCTTTATCAATAGCCTCGGTGTCGCCCTTGCCGCGTTTTACCGCAAAGCAACCCAGAGCTTTAAAAAGCCATTTTACAAGGAAAAACTTAAAAAGCTCCTCCTTTGCCATATAGCAAATCTGACCCTTTATGGGTACGGCTATAGCAAACATATCTGCAATTGAGGTATGATTTGCCGCCATTATGTAGCCCTTGTTTTTTGGAACATTTTCCATTCCAAAATGCTCCACTCTTATAAAAATACGGATAAAGGGATAAACAATTAAACGCATTATTCTGTAAAACATTATTTTTCCTCCGCTAAAGCATCAACAGTTTTTAAAAGGAGTTCAAAGGAGCCATCTAAATCAAGCTCGGTGGTGTCAACCAAAGCGGCATCCTCTGCCTGCTTTAAGGGGGCAATATCTCTGTGGGAATCGTTATAATCCCTTTGCTCAATATCCTTTAAAACCTCGGTAAGTTCTACTGTCATACCCTTTTCCAAAAGCTCATTACAGCGGCGCTTTGCTCTGGCCAAAGGTGATGCGGTTAAAAAGATTTTTACCTTTGCATCGGGCAGAACAACGGTACCTATGTCTCTGCCGTCCATTACAACAGAATTTCTTTTTGCTAGGTTTCTTTGCATATCTAATAAAAATGCGCGAACTATGGGCAGGGCGGAGCAATCGGAAGCCATCATAGAAACCTCAGGGGTACGGATAAGTCCGTTTACATTTTCATTATCCAGCATAACAACCTGCTCACCTTCCACAAAGCGGATGTCCAGCTCGGTAGAGGCAAGAAGCTCCTCAACTGCTTTTAAATTATCACAGGAAACATTATTTCTTAACATTTTAAGACCCACTGCGCGGTAAAGGGCACCTGTATCCACATAGATAAAGCCCTTATGCTTTGCAAGTCTTCTTGCCAGAGTAGATTTGCCTGCGCCTGCAGGTCCGTCAATCGCAACTGCTATCATAATTACAACTCCTGAAATTTATTTTTTACAGAAAATAGCTAATATATACTACATATTTTCGCCCGCTAAATAGCCTGTTGAAAAGGCAATTTGAAGATTAAAGCCACCTGTAAAGGCATCTACATCAATAACCTCACCCGCAAAGAATAAACCCTTTATAAGTTTTGATTCCATTGTTTTTGGGTCAATCTCCTTTACCGAAACACCACCGCGGGTAACAACAGCCTCATTATATGAGCGAAGCGCCGTAACGGTAAGGGGCAGAGCCTTTAAGGTTTTTACAAGGGACAATCGTTGCTCCTTGGTGAGGGCGTTGACCCTTGTTTTGGGCGGTACACCTGCCGACGCAATTACGGGTGGTATCAGCTTTTTGGGAAGCAAAGCATCCAGCGAATTTATAAGCTCTTTATTTTTGCAAGACTCAAAATCCCTTAACAGTCGTTTATCCAACTGCTCCTCGCTAAGGGCGGGCTTTAAATCTATGTAAGCCTTACAGTCCTCACTCAGCTTATCCATAGCCGCCGAGGCGCTAAGCACCAAGGGACCCGATATACCAAAATGGGTAAAAAGCATTTCACCCTGTTCCTTATAGCAGACCTTACCGCCATTTTTAAGGGTTAAAGAAACATTTTTAAGACTAAGCCCCGAAAGCTGTTCGGGAAAGCCCTCATAAACCTCCATAGGTACTAAAGAGGGGCGAAGGTCGGTTATGGTGTGACCAAGCTTTTTGGCAAAGGTATAGCCGTCACCCGTAGAGCCTGTTGTGGGGTAGGATTTTCCACCCGTTGCAATAAGCAGACTTTCACATTCAAAGCGGGTTCCGTCGGTGCATTTTACCGCCGAAACGGCACCGTCAAGGGTTATTATATCCTCTACCTCTTTATTAAGTATTTTTACCCCTGCTTTTTTTGCCGAATTAACAAGTCCGTCTACAATATCTACCGATTTATCGGACACTGGGAAAACTCTGTTTCCTCGCTCGGTTTTAAGGGGAACGCCCGCCCGTTCAAAAAATGCGATAGTATCCTCAGCGCCAAATCTTGAAAATGCCGAATACAAAAATCTGCCGTTGCGACAGGTGTTTGCAATAAGGCCGTTTAAATCGGTATTGTTTGTTAAATTGCATCTGCCCTTGCCCGTTATCATAATCTTGCGGGCGGGTCGGGGCATTTTTTCCAGTACAAGCACCTTTTTGCCGTACAAAGCGGCGGTAGTAGCAGCCATAAGTCCAGCCGCTCCCCCACCAATTATTATAATAGGGTATTCCATATTATTTCTCATTTCAACATTTTTTTAACGCGAGGATGAACCAGCACCATATAACTGTAGGAAAGCTTGCTTATACATATATCATAAAGCAAAAATGCAATATTAGCGGCGATTAACAGAATTACCGAGCCGTATTTGCCAAGTTCACCCATATCATCAAAGGAAAGTCCAAAAACAAGGGTGCTTAAAAGGTAGATTACCCCTACCGCCCCGTTTAAAAGAGCGAATTTCAGAATATATTCTAAGACTTTACTTCTGCATTTTTCAAAAACAGCCTTTAAAATTGGGTAAAATCCCATAAGAAAAATATATAGCAGCTTTGATTCCAGCTCACAAAACAAAAAAACAGGTAAAACCGAAGCTAAATATGTTGCAAAGGCATATTTATTACCTAATTCAATAACCACAGCCATTATTACAATTGATGCCATTGCGGGTATTGCATAGGTAAGGTATGGAAAATAGCCCGTAAGCATAATTACCGTTGCAAGCGCTGCCGATATGCCACAAAAGGTTATCTTTTTAGTTTTCATATTAACAACAACGAAGCAGGTCGCCGCCCATACACTCACAGCAACAATCGGCACAAATAAGACCCTGACAGACATCACAGCCTGTACAACCGCCGCCCATATTACCGCCTGAACGATAGGGGTTACCGTAAGGGTTGCCTGCATAATGATTACTGCTGCGCTGAATACGGGCAAAGGCTTCACGGTATTCAGGATTTGAAGGCTCCATACGGGTAGCTGTAGCAAAGCTTGTGTAAGCGGCATCAAAATGACCGCGACGATATGCAACAGTACCGTTTAAAAAGTGCCACTCTGCATCACGCTTTTCCATAGGGATACCGTCTAAAAGCTCCTGCGCATCTTCAATTCTGCCCTGAGTTATATAAGAGCGGATATCTGAAAAGCTACTGTTAGGATTATTGTAGTTTGCGTTTGAGCTACCCTTGGCACGACCGCGACGGCTGGTCATAATCTGGTCATATGCCTCATTGATCTCCTGCATTTTTTCTGAAGCTAAATCAGAAAGAGGGTTGTCGGAATATCTATCCGGATGGTACTTTCTGGCAAGCTCACGATAGGCATTTTTAATTTCATCATCGGTAGCGTTGCGTTCAACACCTAATACTGCATATGGATCTTTCATTTTCTTTTCTCCTTAATAATACTTAGCTCTGTTTTTTGGCTTTCTTCCAAGCCAATATATATTATGTTACCTAATATATTTTTTAATTTTTTAATATCTAAAAGGTCAAATGCCGCCTCTGCTTCACTTATGCAAATGTTAAGCGACGGAATTATGCGATTTTGAAAAAATTCGGTTAGGTTGGTATTATCATTAACCTCCGCCTTAAAGGGATTGTAGCGATTTTTCTTTATATCCTTTTGCAAATCCACAGCGGCATCCAGTATATAAATCCACCTGCCCATAGAATAGCCAAGTCTTTCCAAAGCGCGGGTTTCACCGTTTGGTGCGCAAAGCCGAAACAGCTCTGACAACATTTTAGCCGTTGGCTCGGCGGCAATATCCACATCCGAAGTGTTGTTTTCTTCCACTTTGTTTTGTGCCTTAAGATACTCAGTAAAAACTTCACCTATTTTTGGGAAATCCGCCACTGCTTTTTTATAGCCCTTGCGGGATAAAAGCCTTAGTAATCTATAACCAAGCCCTTTTAAAAAGCCTTCATCGGCAATATTATCATTAAGCTTTGAATATAGCATTATTGCGGCCGCAGCGGTTGGCATTTCGGGTAGTCCCCCCGAACAGAGATAGTTGCATTTTTTAAGTGGATTACAAACACATCTTTTGCGCTCAATAGCGGTACAACCGTCGGTAAGGGACATATGAAGCAGGCTTAAAAATGTAAAATCATAGCTTAAAGAAAAACGGGCAACAATACCGTATTTTTTGCCTAAATCACGGCAAAGGGAACAATAAACGGCTTTATAAAAATCAAACTCCTTTACTCTGAGTTCGGGCTTATACGCCTTTACAAATCCAAACACTACTCTGCCCCCTTGTTTCAGATATTACTATTTATTTTAACGCATCTGCCAATATAATGCTTGAATAATGTGTTAATTCTGATTTAATATCTTTTTAATAAATCGACCTGTGTGGGATGCTTCACACTCGGCGACCTCCTCAGGGGTGCCTGTGCAAACAATCTCGCCGCCCTTATCGCCCCCTTCGGGACCTAAATCAATAATATAATCAGCGGTTTTAATAACATCCAAATTGTGCTCAATTACAAGGACTGTATTACCCGTATCCACAAGCTGTTGTAAAACCTCTAAAAGCTTGTGAACATCGGCGGTGTGAAGTCCTGTGGTAGGCTCATCTAAAATATATATAGTCTGACCCGTTGCCCTGCGCGAAAGCTCGGTTGCAAGCTTAACGCGTTGAGCCTCACCGCCCGAAAGGGTAGTTGCAGGCTGACCAATTTTAACATAGCCTAAACCAACATCACAAAGAGTTTTTAGCTTACGATGAATTTTGGGAATACTTTCAAAGAATTTTGTAGCTTCCTCGGCGGTCATTTCCAAAACATCATAAATGTTTTTATCTTTATATTTAACCTCTAAGGTTTCGCGATTGTATCGGGTGCCGCCACAAACCTCACAGGGCACATAAACATCGGGTAAAAAGTGCATTTCTATTTTTAAAATACCGTCACCCTGACAGGCTTCACATCGACCGCCCTTAACATTAAAGGAAAATCTGCCTGCATTATATCCCTTTGCCTTTGAATCCTTGGTGGAAGCAAAAAGGTCGCGGATATCATTAAACACACCTGTGTAGGTTGCGGGATTTGAACGGGGGGTTCTGCCTATGGGAGATTGGTCAATATCAATTACCTTGTCTAAAAGCTCAATACCCTCAATTTTTTTATGCTTGCCTGCAAATTTGCGGGCGCCCATAAGCTCAGACGCAAGCTTTTTATAAATAATTGAATTAACAAGAGAGGATTTTCCCGAACCTGAAACACCCGTAACTGCCACAAAGCATCCCAAGGGGATTTTCGCGGTAACATTTTTAAGATTGTTTTCAACCGCTCCAACAACTGTAAGATAGCCTTTTTGGGGGGTGCGACGCTTTTCAGGAACGGGAATTTTTCTTCTGCCCGAAAGGTAGTCACCCGTAATGGAGGATTTTGACTCCATAATCTGCTTTGGAGTACCCGCGGCAACAATCTCGCCACCGTGAACACCTGCGCCAGGACCTATATCTACAATATAATCGGCAGCAAGCATTGTTTCCTCATCGTGTTCCACCACAATAAGGGTGTTGCCTAAATCGCGAAGCCTTTGCAGTGTACCAAGAAGCTTTTCATTATCACGCTGATGCAGACCTATGCTGGGCTCATCCAGAATATAAAGCACACCCATAAGTGATGAGCCAATCTGTGTTGCCAGACGGATTCGTTGACTTTCGCCGCCCGAAAGCGAGCCTGCCGCACGGGAAAGGGTAAGATATGAAAGTCCTACACTTTTAAGAAAATTAAGGCGGTTGCAAATCTCTTTGCAAATTGGCTTTGCTATTGTTTCATCACGCTTAGAAAAGCTTATATCTTCAAAAAACGCAAGAGAATCATCCACCGACATACGGCAGACATCATCAATATTTTTACCGTTTACGGTTACTGCCAACGCTTCGGGGCGAAGTCTTTTACCGCCGCAATCGGGACAGTCACATTCGCTCATAACCGTCTCAATTTCTGCCCTTGCCCAATCGCTGGAGGTTTCTTTATATCTGCGCTCTAAATTATTTACAACGCCTTCAAAAACAGAAGTGTATTCTCCACCCGCCCACTCATTATTTCGGGTGAATTTGATTTTTTCCTTTGTGCCGTAAAGTATGGCTTTTTTAGCCTTTTCGGGAATTTTTTCATAAGGGTCATTTACATCAAAACCAAAATGCTCGGCAAGACCTTTATAATACATAGCGGCTATGGTTTCGCCGTCACCGCCCTTAAAGGGATGAATACCCCAACCGCTTGCCTTAATAGCGTACTCCATAAGAGATTTTGAAGGGTCGGGAATAAGCAAATCCACATCCACACGCTTAAAGCAACCAAGACCGGTGCAGGTAGGGCAGGCGCCGAATGGATTATTGAAGGAAAACATACGGGGGCTAAGCTCGGGTACGCTTATATTATGCTCGGGACAGGCGTAATTCTGTGAGAACATCTGCTCCTCACCGCCCACTACATCCACAACTATAAGACCGTTTGCAAGTGAGCTTGCCGTTTCAATACTGTCTGCAAGGCGACCCTTTATTTCATCCTTTATAACAAGGCGGTCAACCACAATTTCTATATTATGCTTAATGTTTTTATCTAATTTAATTTCTTCCGAAAGGTCATAAATACTGCCATCAATACGAACACGAACAAAGCCTGAGCGTTTGGCTTTTTCCAACTCCTTAACATATTCACCCTTTTTGCCGCGGGCAATGGGTGCCATAACCTGAATACGGGTGCCGCCTTCAAGCTCTAACAGCTTGTCTACAATCTGATCCACCGTTTGCTGACGGATTTCCCTACCGCATACAGGACAGTGGGGTACACCTACTCTAGCATAAAGAAGCCTTAAATAATCATAAATTTCGGTTACGGTGCCAACTGTGGAACGGGGATTTTTAGAGGTTGTTTTTTGGTCAATAGAAATGGCAGGCGAAAGACCTTCTATACTATCCACATTAGGCTTTTCCATTTGACCCAAAAACATTCGGGCATAGGATGAAAGGGATTCCATATAGCGGCGCTGACCTTCAGAATATATGGTATCAAAGGCAAGGGAAGATTTTCCCGAGCCCGAAAGACCCGTAAAAACAACAAGTTTATCACGGGGGATTTCAATATCAACATTTTTTAAATTATGCTCTCTTGCGCCTTTGATTACAATGGATTCCCTTGCCATAATTTCCTCCGGAAGTGTTATACATTTAATATGCGAAAAATAGATTTAATTATAAAATCGTAATACAGATTAATTTTACCAAAAATGCATAATTTTGTCAAGATTTGAGGAGCATATAAAAGGTGGCGCCCTGCCGAAGCAGGGCGCCACCTTTTTCAATATAATTTATTAATTAATTTGCCAACCACTCATCATACTGTGCTTTATAATCGCCTGCAAGAAGAGTGTTATTTACATAGGCTTTATCGTCATCATTATTGCCATCAAGAATTGCCTTTGCAACATCAAAGATTGAGGCTGTCTGACCCTCGCCGTAGCGGGTAACCTGAGCGCCCTCTGCGTTTTCGTAAATAACATAGGGTACAACGGTATATGATTTTGCATAGTCAGAAATATTGTAAAGTGCGGCGGTGTAGGTAACGGTAGTATCATCCTCCGCAAACATAATATTTTTAGAAACATTGCCGCTGTAATCTGCCTTGTATGCAACACCTACAAGCACATTGTAAGAAGAAGCATTAAGCACAGGAATATTTGCATGACCTTCTAAATTAGCGGTAACTGTGGTTGCAAAACCAATTTCAACAAGTTTGTAGCCGTCATAATCTGCGGCAAAAACGCTCTTATTAAGGGTGAACTTGTGGCGGATTGCCTGACCGTAGGCGCTTTCACTTTCCTTACGGAGAGAAGAACCTAGATTTTCGGTGTAATCTGTAACCTCGGCAACGGCATCTCCTACTTCAATTATACAAGCATCAGACATATAGGTGGGGTAGCCACCGGACTGACCTGTTTGCTTAGAGGAGTCACCCTCCAAACCAAGGATAATATAGTATTCGGCGTCCTCTTCGGTTGTAAAGGTCATAGTGTACTTGCGCCAGGTTGTAAACTTATTATCTTCATCCCAAGCATCCAAGGAACCGTCACCTTTATTAAGGTTTGTATAGGTTCCGTTACCTGTAAACTCATTCCAATCGGATATTCCGGTAGAAGATCCTGCATTACCCTTAGTTATATCTGCATTAGCAGAAATTACCCAGGATTCATTACCCTTACCATCCTGATAAAGTGCGGGCTGATATGGGTCAGCATTATTTCTTATAGCAGGAGCAACAGCACCCATAAAGTATGCGCTGAAGATGTATTGAGTGCCGGGTTTAAGGGTTAATTTGGTATAAATTGAGCGGTCACAGGGCCAACTGCCTGTTTTGTAAACAGTACCGCCTGCTTTGGGAGCAATTTCGGTTGTAGTTGATATCCATCCGTTAGGATCTCTGGGGCATACCCAACCGTCAACGGCTGTGGCACCACCCAAGAATTTTGCAACAAGATTTAAGGATTCGGTAGCGGTTAAGGTGTAAACAAGGTCATTACTAACCTTAACATCGCCGTTGTACCAACCAAGGAATTCAGAATCGCCTATGGTAGTAGCAGTAAAGGTAACCTGCTCGCCCTTTACAGGTGCGGCATTGGAAACTTTTGCGCTACCATTACCCTCTGCAGTAGCAGTCATACTAATATTTTCGGCAAATGCAGCATCAGACATAAACAAAGCAGGTTCACTTGCATTTTCGGGCGGTAGCGAGTTCATTACAACTATATATTCATCGGCAGCAGTTGTAGTAAAGTTTACGGTAATCTTCTGCCAGTGTGAAAAATCCGAAGCCTCTACATCTTCAACATTCAGATTCATATAATAAGAATTGTAAATAACCTCTGCACCGTCTGCCAAGTGGCTTGCGGGCTTATACTCGGTCCATTCGCCGGATAATTTGGCAAAATCCAGCGCATCGCTTCCAAGGGATGTTGCAATGGTAAACTGTGGATAGCCTGTTAATACAATACCTTTAGTATACATTGTATAGGTATAGTTGGTATTAGGCTTTAAGGTAACTCTGGCATAGATAGCCTGGAACTGAGCATTCACCTTTAAAAGGGGACCATTTACGGCAGGTGTACCATCCACATTGGTAACATTTGCCCAACTGGTAGGAGATTTCCATTCCAGCAACTCTCCCTTAAATTTAGCGGTGAGAGTTAAGGCTTTATCTGCTGTTACGGTGTAAACAAGGCTATCGCTAACCTTTGTATCTCCGTTATACCAACCAAGGAACTCACAGCCTGCATAAGGTTTTGCGGTAAATGTTACCTCTTCGCCCTCATCAGGAGTGCTGTTTGATACAGCAACAGTACCGTTACCCTCTGCAACGGCAGACATTCCAATATTCTTTTTAACCGATACATCGGACATATACATCGTTCTGGGGTCGGTGTCGCCGCCACTGTAAGCAGCTTCAAGACCAAGAACTATATAATAATCGGTATCTGTACCTGTTGTAAAGTTAAAGGAATATTTACGCCAGGTATTATTATCGGTATATGAATCTCTATGAGCATTATGTTTATAAAGATTTTCATAACCGTCATCATCATAGTATTCAAACCAGCCGGTTGATACTACACTACCGTTATTCATATGACAATCATCAAAACCTGCTTTAGTGGAAATTACCCAAGTTTCTCCTTTGCCGTCGGTTGCGTTACCGTCGGCATTATAACCAACGGCAGGAATATAATTACCCTTAAAATAAGCTGAAAATACATAATCAGTATTGGGCTCTAATTTTGCGGTAGTATAAATAGACTGATTACAGGGCCAGGTTTGGATTTTGTAAGCAGGTCCATTTTGGTAGGGTGCTATTGCAGCTCCGTCAGACTCGGTTGAGGATATTGTTATACTTCTTCCCGGCGCCCAATCGCCTAAAATCTTCTTTTCAAATGCTAAATCAGAAATATACACATTGTTATTTGACGAATCAACAAGCGAGAATGAATTCATAACAAGAATATACTGAGTAGCATCACTTGTGGTAAACTTAACATTTATTTTACTCCAGGTTTCGCCGTCTGCACCGGTAACCTCGGTTGCACCTAAATCTTTAAAATAAGAATTGTATGCAACTACTGCACCGTCTGCCAAATGGCTTGCAGGCTTATAATCTGCCCATGCGCCGGATAATTTGGCAAAATCCAATGCATCGCTACCAAGTGAGCTTGCAACTGTAAACTGTTGGTAGCCTGTTAATGCTAAGTTTTTCACATACATAGTGAGATTGTAATTTGTGTTTGCATCAAGATTTAATCTGGTGTATAGTGCCTGATTTGCAGCAGTTTGCATCTTTACAACAGGGCCATCTATAGCTCCTGCTCCATCAACGGTAGCAAAGCTTACCCAAGAAGCCGGCGACTGCCATGTGATGTCTGTTGCTTCGGCAGCTGAAACTGAGCCTGTAAACAAACAGGTCATACAGCTAAAAGCCATAAGCAACGAAAGTATTAATGCTAATAACTTTTTCATAAAATCTCTCCTTTTAAATAAAATACCGCACTTTTCAAAGTGACCAAAGTACATTTTAAGTATAGAGCCGTTTTTACACCAAAGTCAACACAAATTGGTGTCACAAAACAAACCAGTTAGTGCATTTTTACCTTATTTTTGAATTTTCGCACTCATTTTAAGCGAAAATACATATTCATTTTTAAAATTTTCGTCATTTTTTTATTTCAATTTCAAATTTCCACTTGCAAGATAAAGTTTAATGTTGTATACTTAAATATGTATTTTGTGTTAACAATATTATGGGGGTGTGTAAAGTGAAAATAGGCTTTGATAACGAAAAATATATAAGCCTTCAGTCTCAAAAAATCCGCGACCGCATTAAGCAGTTCGGTGGCAAGCTTTATATGGAGTTTGGCGGTAAGTTGTTTGATGATTTTCACGCTGCACGCGTTTTGCCCGGCTTTGAGCCTGACAGTAAGGTTAAAATGCTGCTTCAGCTTAAGGATCAAGCCGAGATTGTTATTGTTATAAACGCCGATGCTATTGAAAAAAACAAGCGCAGAGGCGACCTTGGCATCACCTACGATTTAGATACTCTTCGCCTTATTGATGCCTTCCGCGGCATAGGCTTGTTTGTGGGCAGTGTGGTTATTACCTGCTATAACTCTCAGCACGCCGCCGATATGTTTGAAAAAAGGCTTATTTCTTTGGGAATTAAGGTTTACAAGCATTATTCTATTGAAGATTACCCATCAAACATTCCGCTTATTGTTAGTGATGAAGGCTTTGGCAAGAATGATTATATTGAAACCGAGCGTTCTTTGGTGGTTATTACCGCACCCGGTCCCGGAAGCGGCAAAATGGCAACCTGCCTTTCACAGCTTTACCACGAGCATAAACGCGGTGTTACCGCAGGTTATGCAAAGTTTGAAACCTTTCCAATATGGAATATCCCCTTAAAGCACCCTGTAAATCTTGCCTATGAGGCCGCCACCGCCGACCTTAACGATGTTAATATGATTGACTTCTACCATTTGGAGGCTTATGGCGAAACTACTGTTAACTATAATCGAGATATTGAAATTTTCCCTGTTTTGAATGCAATGATGCAAAAAATTATGGGAAGCTCACCCTACAAAAGCCCCACCGATATGGGTGTAAATATGGCAGGCTACTGCATTTTTGATGAAGATGCAGTTGAAGCTGCCTGCCGTCAGGAAATTATCCGCCGTTATTACAGCGCCTGCTGTTCGGTAAGGCAGGGTATGTCTGATGCTCATGAGGTAAGCAAATTAGAGCTTTTAATGGGTCAGATGGGAATTACAACTGAGGAGCGCCCTGTTGTTGCCGCCGCTTTATCAAAGGCAGAGGAAACAAACGCACCTGCCGTAGCTATTGAGTTACCTAACGGACAGATTGTTACCGGAAAAACATCATCTTTGCTTGGTGCATCTGCCGCTGCACTTCTTAACGCACTTAAAGCTCTGGGAGATATTGACGATGAAGTTTACCTTATTTCCCACACAATTATTGAGCCTATTCAAAAGCTTAAGGTTCAAAATATGGGCAACCACAATCCAAGGCTTCATACCGATGAAATACTCATTGCCCTTTCAATTTGCGCCGTTACAAGCGAGCTTGCCGCCAAAGCAATTGACCAACTGGAAAAGCTCAAGGGCACAGAGGCTCATTCCTCGGTAATTCTTTCCAGTGTAGATGAAAATGTATTTCGCAAGCTTGGTGTAAACATCACCTACGAGCCAAAGTATCAAACCAAAAAGCTTTACCATCACTAGATAATGAAATTCATACTATAGATGTTAGATGCCTGAACCAATAAGTTTTCGGTTCAAAGGCATCTAATATCTGATACATAATTGGGGGTATAGCGCAGTTGGTAGCGCGTCTGCTTCGCATGCAGAAGGTCAGGGGTTCGACTCCCCTTATCTCCACCAGATAAAAATCCGTCCACTAGCGTGGACGGATTTTTATTTGTATTATTCAGTTTTAATAAATAACTAGTTATTTATTAAAAACGATTTTTTTATAAGTCGAGCCACAAAAACAAAGCAGACGACAAGGCTAAAAACAGACACTGCCATAATAATCTGCAAAGCATTAGTAATTGTAATACCCATTGCAAGAATCGAAATACCAAACACAGTCAAAATAACGCCAAGAATTAAAAGAGCTCGCCTTGCTTCATAAACATATTCGAATTTGCCGCTTCCCATTATATCCTGCGCGCAATTGCTTAGTGACTTTGTAAAAGCGCAAATTTTTCTGATACAGCAAAAATTAATAAAAAATACAATTGCGGAAAAAACAAGAAATACCGGTGCAACATCACCACCTGTGCTTGGAGAACCCAAAAACAGCAATATTGATGCCAACGCTAAAACACCTGCAAAAATATATAAAATTATATATGTTACGCGGGCAAGAGTTGATATTTTTTTAAGGTATGCCGAAACGGTTTTTTTATTTTTCGCTGCAAAATAACACTGCCACATAAAAACCGAACAAATTGCAGTTGTTACCGTAAACAAGCCACCCAAAATACCCGTTACGGATGCTACAGTAAGAAAAACCGTTGCAACAACATAAAGCTTGTTACTTATAACATTTAAAAGCTTGTCCCCTGTGCCAAAAAAATATGATGCCGCCAGCGTTGAAGTAGATTTTATTTTTGATGCTTTTTTAGCTTTGCGTTGTAGCCGCTCTTGCTTTTTTATTGCTTTTTTAGCTTCACGCGATTTTACAAACTCATCATCATCAATAACACGGTCACGCTGAAACAAAAAGCTGGTTATAAGTAAAATAAGCATATGTAGGGGAAGCTCCAAGGATTCGGGTATAGTAAGCAATTCAAAAACAAGCATAATTACAAACATAACACATATTGGCCAAAGAGAAAATGTTATATTTGCCACTATCTCACGCACTGCAATGGAATAAACTAAAAGCAATAAATATCCTATAATAGTTATTGAGATAATTAGCAATATTAATTTAATTACTTCTAAAAAGCCTTCACTCTGCGCACCTAAAAATTCAAATAAATAGGTGGATAGCTTTTCAGGTATATCGTAAATCCAATCGGGCAGATATTCAGGAGCCAGAACAGAAAAAAGCAAAAAAACAATTTCGTACACATATCTGCGAACTCCGCTAAGCTCTGTTGCCTCACGAAAGCATAGCGCCGCAAATGCACCAAATATACAAAGCTCTGTTATGCTGGACAGAGCGAACGGCGATTCACCATCAATAAGTGAAATTAAATAAAAGGTTGGGGAACGGAGCAAAACATCTGCATTATCCCAAATTGGCGGATTAATAAGGCTTTGGTGAATAATAGCCGCAAGGGTCAAAACAGCTATGACTGCACCAACAAAAAACTGAATCGGTCCGCCCCAAGCATCAAACCATCCGTATTTATACAATTTTTTTATCTGCAGTTTTTCAGAAGCCACCGAAACCAGCTTGTTATGTAAAAAGGTAATAGGAGTTAATAAAGTATTGGTAACTCCAAACAAAAAATAATATACCGATTCGGTAATATTGCGTATAGATCTAACCAAGCCAATAACACCTATAAAAACTACAACTACCAACATTATATCAATAACTTCAAAATCGCCCAAGCAATCCCCTCCTATTATTCAGATTATAATCTTTTACAGCTTTTTACCGAAACTTTAAGACCTTTGTTAAATATGCTACAACAAAACTCTTAGCTTTGCAAATAACAAAACTAAGAGCTATTGATGAATTGCTTTTTGAAAAAAGATTACTATTTAAAATTAAAATCCAATCCAACAAATGTTAATGCATCCTGATAATTGCTTATATTTTTAGAAGCCATTATTTTTAATTTTTGACTCCTGGCTTTTATGGCGCCTTTTCTTATAAATATTGCCTCGAACCAGCGCACAACCCACATAACCGGCAATAAAACAGGAATTTTTCTTAGAACACCATAGCTTAAAATCATTTCATTATAGGGCAAGAAAATTGCCTGTAACACCCCAACAAACTTGGTTTTTTTAGCAGTGCCTATTCTTTTTGAAGATTTTACAGCCGCAGAAAGTATATGGTTCTTATGGGTTCCATAAACACCGCTGTCAAAAATTATGCGCGTGATAAGTTCGGTCTGCTCGGTAGGTGTTCCGTTATTAAACCACACATCCAGTGTATCCATAACATTTTTGTAAAATTTGTCAAGCTGAAGTTTTTTTAACTCAGACAAAATATATTCTTCATTTAAATTCTTTTTGTTATCTTTGTAAACCCATATATCCAGAATATGTTTTATTCCCACACCCGCATCACGATAATGCTTGGCAAAATGGGTAAAGATGTAAATAAATTCATCCTCTCCAGCCATTGTATAATGGGTGCTATCATTGGAAATCGGCTTTCCAAGACGCCAGCCGTCACCATAATAAGCATAATAATCCTTATTATATGAAGGTATAAGGTGTTTATGAAGTTCAATAAAGACCTTACCTTTTTTCCAAACAAATTCGTGATCGCTTTCATATTTTTCGGTATATCCTAATTCAACCATAATAGCCTTAATTGCTTCATATTGCTCGGTGCGTATGAGTATATCGGCATCGCTCATTATTCGCATCTCGGTTTTCGGATACATCTTTTTTAAAATTGTGCCCTTAAGTGGCATATAATCCACCTTGTTTTTATCAAAACTTTGGAACAGCCTACTTATTTCGTACGATTGATTTGTGCTGAAAGCCATTAATTGACAGGTTAGCTGAAATAAATTTTCTGTTGTAGCGGGATCCAAAGTGAGCCCACAAGCCAACACGCCATAATAAAACAACGCCGAAATCTGATGTTTTTTTGCAACAGCTATACCAGCCTCAAGGTCAAAGTCCTCCGGCAAATCGTGTTTTTGCCCCGTTAAAGCAGCTTTTATGATATTAATAACGCCTGTTTGCAGTGTATCCATCATTACATATTTTCCTTCCACAATTCTAGTTCATTTTGGATATACTCCAAAGAAAGAAGCTTTTCTTTAACTTGTTCCACATCTAAAAGCTCAGTGTTGTTAGAATTAAACTCAGTTAATATATTGCGGTCTGCATTACCATCTTTAAAATATTTATCGTAATTTAGTCCACGGTTATCGGCAGGAACACGATAAAATTCACCCATATCAACAGCACTTGCACACTCCTCATTGGTAAGGAGGGTTTCATAAAGCTTTTCACCGTGACGAATACCAATAACCTTAATTTCAGTTTTGGGATTAAACAACTCAGCAACGGCCTTTGCAAGAGTTTCAATAGTACAAGCAGGAGCCTTCTGAACCAGAATATCTCCGTTCACACCATTTTCAAAGGCAAAAAGCACCAAATCGACCGCCTCATCAAGGCTCATAATAAAACGAGTCATTGAAGGCTCAGTAATGGTAATAGGGTTGCCCTGCTTAATCTGGTCAATCCAAAGGGGGATAACACTTCCTCTGGAACACATTACATTTCCGTAACGGGTACAACAAATTTTGGTTTTGTCGGTAGTTCGGGCTTTAGCCACCGAAACACGCTCCTCCAAAGCCTTTGTGATACCCATTGCGTTTACAGGATAGGCGGCTTTGTCGGTAGAAAGACAGATTACGCTCCCAACCCCCGCCTCAATAGCGGCAGTAAGAACATTATCAGTGCCAATAACATTAGTACGAACAGCCTCCATAGGGAAAAACTCGCAGGATGGCACCTGCTTTAATGCGGCGGCATGAAAAATGTAATCCACACCGTGCATAGCCGAACGAACTGATTCTAAATTTCGCACATCACCAATGTAGAATTTAATTTTTTCTGCCATCTCGGGCATTTTTGCCTGAAACTCGTGACGCATATCATCCTGCTTTTTCTCATCACGAGAAAAAATGCGAATTTCTCCAATATCGGTCTTTAAAAAACGATTTAAAACCGCATTGCCAAACGAACCGGTACCACCGGTGATAAGTAATGTTTTATCTTTAAAAAGTGACATAATATTACCTCTTTACAAATTTTCCTAATACTTCAAGCACAACTACTTTGCAGCGTTTGTGTTTTAAATGCAAATAACGATACACCTTTTTGATAGATGGCAATCTGCCATGCCTAATAAAATAATTATAAATTTTTATTATTCCATGCTCTTTTTCATCAGGCGTATGAATGATTGTAATTGGATTATATTTATATGAAGTGGAGATTAATCGAAAACTTGAAGTCCAAAATCTAAAAATATATGAACCTGAATTTTTAATTTTATTTCTATGTTTATTTGCAGTTAACGAAAGAATAAACTCATCACCAAAATGTGTATAGAATTTCTTGCTTGCTATTGTTTCGAATATATTATAACAATCAGAAATAAACTCCTTGGAATTTTCGTAGGATGCTGCAAAAAACTCTCCACCATAATGTGTAATTATTTCATCGTTATTTGTTAATGTTTGAACTTCATCAAGAAAACATCTATAATCTTTAACCTGCAAACCATGATTGATATCATATAATAATATATTTTGCACACATTCCTTCCAAATATTAGAAAAGCTCGATTGAACATATATATCTGCATCAAGGTATGCGTAAAAATCATATTTCATATTCTCAACTACATATTTAAGTGCGCATAATTTATAAAAAGCCAAGCCCCATTTATAATCATCTTCAAACTTAAATGTTGTAAAAGGGACTTTTATAATTAACACCCTATTATCATCTAATATTTTTTTATAAGGCTCGGGAACATCTATATTGGTAACTAAAGCAACATCTGAATCTTCATTATATTTTTTTACAGATAACAACGCAACACAGCAATTTTTCATATATATATTAAACGAATCCATACTTTTAACATTAACGCCTGTATGCATATTAATATCATTTGCATATGGTACCATTATAATAGATTTGCTTTTTTTGTTAAACATACTATCATTTCCCCCCTCGTATGCCTTTTAAAAAAATAGCTTGTAACATTAAAATTGAATTTGGCCTTAATGCTTTAATAAACAATGGCAAAACAATAGATATTAGTATTTGAGCAATAAGGGAGGCAAAAGCCGCTCCCGAAGCGCCAAATAACGGTATTAAAACAAAATTTAATGTGACATTGCAAACGGCAGCTAAGAAATAAATATATTTTAAATATTTTTGGCATCCCTTGCATACAATCCACGCATCCCTTGAAGCGCCAAGATATGAAAATGCAGTATACCAAGTAATTATGCGCAAAGGATTTACAGAACCCATATATGCTTCGCCATATAATATCTTTATAATAAGCGGCGCAAAAATTTGAAACATTACCGATACAAAAATGGAAACATAAAAAACTATTGCATATAGTTGCCGATTTTTGCGTTCAAACAATGCTTCATCTTTTTTATTGTATGCTTCCATTACTGAAGGATGCATTGAATCAATAATCGCCTTTAAAACGAAACACCACATTGTACAAAGAGTTGTTGCTATAGAATATAAACCGACTTCACTTTCACCAAGCATATGTTTAAGCATTATTTTATCGGTATAACCATAAACAGCAACCATTAATCCTGAAAGAATAAAATGATAACTTCTGCTTAAAAGCGCTTTGCTATATTCCCAAGAAAATTTAAGTTTTTTACCACCGTGTTTTTTATAGGCTATAAATAAAAACAGTGCAAGGCATATATAATCTACCGAACCGACAAAAGCAAACCAAATAACGCTTTTGCCCATTACAAGTAAAATCACTCTATAAATAGCTGTTATTATGTAAGCGCAAAATGTGACTATAGCTGTTATTTTTGATTTAAGCTGAGCCTGAAACCAAAAATTGAAGGTTTCAAAAATATGAAAAACTACTCCTATACTACATAATGCAACTACAGCAATTGTGGTAGGCTCACCCGCATCTACAAAGCAAACTATGGTTATAATTGTAAATGCAGAAAGCAGACTGGAAACTGCACGCAAAACAAGCGTTGTGCCAATGGTTGTTCCGGCATCTTCAGGCTTATCTATAAATTCTTTAACTAAAACAGAGTTTATGCCTAGGGTGCAAAAGGCGGTAAAGAAAGCGGTATATGCCGCAGCATAATTTATTATACCGTAATTTGCCGGACCCAAATAACGCGCAGTTAATGTGCTTACAAAAAAGCTTATTATCATTTGTGCTACTCGGCCACCTATTAACCAACCTGCGTTTTTGGCAGTTCTATTTTTAAGAAAATTTAAATTTAACACAAAACCTTTCCCCGCAATACAAATAAAACTTTTTAATACCAATTATCCCTTAAGATTTCCGCTTTGCTACAAACTCCATCACAAAAAAGATCGGGAACCTTTTCACCATTTATAACAGCAGTAAATAAAGCGAACAACCTCTCGGCTGCATTTTTAGCATTCCATTGATTTATTAAAGTATTATATGCGTTTAAACCTAAAGTTTTTCTTTTTGATGTATGCTCAAATAATATCTTCACTTTTTTATAAAGATCATTTTTATTTTTATTTTTAAAAATCAATCCATTTTCGCCATCTCGTATTAAAAAAGGAACCGAGCCTATTGCACTGCTTGCCACAACGGAACAACAACTATTCATAGACTCATTCAAAACAGCACCCCAACCCTCGTTTCGATCAGATGTAAACAAGAAAATCTCGCTATTTTCCATATATTCGCGAACCCTTTCAGGAGGCATTGCGCCTAGCATAAAAACAGAATCTTCCAAACCATATTTTAGAATAAGCAATTTAATTTTTTCTTGCATATCGCCTGTACCAATAATATTCAACTTAAAATCATAACCGTCGAGTTTTAATTTACGAGCCACCTCCACGGCATATTCTGGATGTTTCCAATCTATTAATCTACCTGCCCAAAGCAGAGTGTTTTCCTTTTTGCTTTCAATAAGCTTACTTGTATTTTCATATTTTTTAACTTCCGGGAAATATCCCCATTTATAAGCCTTGGTTTTATAGGCTCCATAAATTGCATAATCTTTTGCCGTAAAGGCACTTGCACAAAGCATAAAAACCGGCTTTTTACGATATTTAGTATGGTTCTTATAAATGCTTTTTATTGCTCTAGGCGATAATGCGTGTATCATTCCGTCTTTAAAAAGCCGCTCTGAATACCAAAAAACCGGCAGTCCTTTTTCTGCACGCATTTTAGCAAAATCGATTTTCGCTGCACCTTGTATTATAATGTCACTTTCCTCGCACCACTTGACTGCCTCTGCATGTTGCCCCTCATCCTCATAATCACGAATAACAAAAGGCAAATAATTCATATCAGAATATCCTAAATTAATTTTTTCAGTTTCAATAGGAATGCAAGCAACAAAACGGAATTCGCCATTGGTAAGCCTATATAATTCCTCACACAAAGGTAACTGATGATGATTTAAATAATTTGAAAAAAATGAAATTTTCATTTTATTTACTCCTTAATACAATCCATATAAAGTCAAATAGTATCATATAATTTTATATATTCATAAAACTTATCTTCATCTTTAAATGATTTTGAAAACTGAATACAATTTTCTTCTGTGAAAGGTTTTTCGTTATATATGCGAATAATCTCTTCTTCTATGCTTTGTAGATCGTTACTTCGAGTAACCGCTCCGCAAGTGCTGTTGATGCACTCAGGAGATCCACCGGTATTGAACGTAATAACAGGGGTTCCGCATGCTAGTGCTTCGATGTTGACCATCCCCAACACCTCTTCCCTGGTGGGATTAACAAACAAATCGGCTGCTGTATAAATTTCTGCAAGTTCTTGCTGATTATTGGTTCTGTGAATGGAAATTATATTATCGGGCAATTGCTTGTCCACTTCATCATTTGTGCCAACCAAAACAATTTGAAACCTATCATCAAGCTTTTTTGAAAGTTCAACAAAAACATCCAAACCTTTTTTTACTCCCCAGCCAAAAGCAACACCTAAAATAATAAATTTATCTTTTAGATTATGTTTTTCCTTGAAATCGCTCGCGGTTGGTTTAAATATATTTAAATCTATACCGTTATTTATAACTTTTACAGGATAGTTTTTTAAAAAGGATTCTTTTGTAAACTCTGCCAACCATTTTGACGGTGTAACTATTGTTAAATTCTCAATACCACTAAACCATTTTCTTTTAAGCTTGTACATTTTTTTTGAATCATCAAAAACAGTTTCGGGATATTCTTTAAATCTTGGGCAATTATGGCAGCCTGTTTTCCATTTGTAACAGTTCTGATAAACAAAATGTGGGCAGTGGCCTGTAAAAGACCAGCAATCATGCAAGGTCCACACAATTTTTTTCTTAGATTTTTTTAAATACCTGAATAATAGAGGGATATTTATATATCGACCATGAATGTTATGTAAATGAATAACATCAGGATTATATTTTTTAATTCTTTTTATTAATTTTGCCGTACCAAAGTAAGAACCAAGCAGCTCTGAACCTGTAAATTTTGACATATAATAATGCAAAGCGTATTCATAAAAATTGCTAAAAACACACACTCCGTCTTCACACTTTACTTTTGAAGCCTTTTGGGGTTTTAATGCAAAAGTAATACACTCTATATCGTTTTTTTCGGCAAAACTTTTTATTCCACGCATTATTTTACCGGTACTGCCAAAATTTGTGACGTTAATCTGTACAAGCTTCAATTTGCTGTTCTCCTAACATTTCAATATAAAAAAGTATTGCTGGTACAATACACATATACGAATAAACGATTTCATAATTAGATAATATGGGATTTAATATTTGAAGTGCAAAAAATATGACCGATTCAATTGTCCAAATCTTTTTGGCCATAGGATTTTTTATTTGCTTTTTCACTTGATTATGGAAAAAACGCAAAAATATACAATATGGAACGATTCCCACCAATCCAATGGTACCTAGAATATCAAAAAATGTTGAATGTCCTCCAACTTCTGAAATTTCACCGCTTGAAATCACACCAAATATAGGATTGGATAAAAATGCTTCCCACGACTGTTTTAATAAATCCACCCTTCCTAAATCAAATATTGAAGATTTCCCTGCCAAAATATCAGCAATCTCCACAAGATGCTCTGACATTTTTTCTGAACCGAACAAATCTGCAATATAATAGAAAAAATCCGGTAGAAAGTATGACTGAAATACAACTAAGAAAAGGGAAAATATTACCACAAAAAACTTTGCATGCCCGTTTAACTTAGTAAACAAATACAAGCATATTGCTAAAACGCCAAGTAAAAAGGCCGTGGTATAACCGGATAAAATAATATTAAGTGATACTAATACCAAAAGTAAAATCAGAAAGATTTTTTTCTTAATATATTTTAACCAGTAAATAAAAACCGGAATTAAAAATATTAAAGAATAAGTAATTCCAAATCCGGCGAGTCCCTGTTTTAATAACGCTCCTCTGCCATAAACATCAAAATTTTTTGATGCCAAAATTCTTGACGCGCCCGGCTGTTCTATTAAAACCTTAACAGACAAAACAACCGTTACTGTAATGCTTATTAAAAATATTATTGAAATATATTTCATCATTTTAAAGTTTGTTTCATTATAAAGCACACCAAAAGCGTATAAAACGGCAATTGAGAAAAACATTATACCAAATATAGCGTCTGTGTTGCGAGAAGATACTATTGCAAAAAAGTACACTAGTTCAAAACTTAAAAAAGCTAATAGTGCTTTCATATCGAAGTTATTGTTTTTTTGACGACGATTAAAAATTAATAAACATACAAAAGAAAACATATATACGCCAAACAAAATATACCCTCCGAAAAAGGAAACAAAAGTATAGTTTGCTATGGCACAAAATACAAGTGGTATTAACATTATACCACAATAAAGTTCTAAATCATTATTTTGCTGTTTAATATATTTGTTTTTATTCATTTACACACCTATATATTAAAAATTTTCAAAATCTTTTCTGCCTGTATTTTTGGATTCTTATTTTCCAACACCCATTTTTGCGCGCGGGCTCCAAATTCGATTAGCTCTTTATCAGGTTTATTCAAAAGCTCTTTAAGAGTTTTTGCAAACTCATCACTTTCATTACTTGGGATTTTATAAAAATACTCATCATATTCATCCGGTATTCCTGCTAATTTAAAGGCCACTAACGGTGTACCGCTTGAAATGTATTCAATATTTTTTGAAGGAAAAGAATATGCAGTCCACTGCCCCACTGGAGGACGGGGATTAATTAAAAGAGTTGCTGTTTTTTCTTTTTCTATAATTTCGGCATTCGTAAGCTGACCTGCATACTTAATACGCTCATCTTTTTTATTTTCTTCTTCAATATATTCTACACTTGTACCCTTACCATAAAAAATAAGCTCGGCGTTTTCAACATCTGCTTTTTTAAAGGAATCTATTAAAAAGCCAACGCCAAATTCATCCTCTAACAATCCTGCCATCATACAGATTTTCTTTTCTGATTTTTTATATATTAAATTCTCGGCAATTCCGTCTGCTACGCCTTCTACAACCACATAAGGACGATTTTTCCTATTTAACATAGCATTCATCTGCTCTGTTAGAAAAATATAATTTTTAAAATTGTAAATCATTTTTTGTTTCAAAATAACCGGTATTTTTTTTATTCCCTTGCGCCTGTCCATTGCTCTTGCCAAGGGAACATCGGTTACTATTGCAACGCTGTTGATTTTGTGAAACATCGAAGCTAAATTAACAGCGATAGATAATTCACCTAAAATTATATCGCACACAATGAAACCGTCTTTATGCTCTTTTTGCCATTTAATTATTCTTTTTGTTGCATAACGAATAATAGAATTCCTGCTGCCATAAGGTATATATTCATAATCAATGCCATCTTCGGTTTCATTATAAACCTTGTTTTCATCAAAAAAATCTTTGGGTGCTATTTCATAAGTTAAAGCAGAGATATTACAACCACACTCCAACAATCCCTTTGTAAGTAAATGATTAAATCTTTGAGAAGCATAGCTTGAAATAGAGCCGTATTTTGAAAATAATTTTTTCTGCTCTGTACCGGATAGCATAGAGGAAAGATATAAAATATCCATTGTATCACCTTTGAATTAAAACTTTTATGGCCTTGGCTAACGGCCTTGGCAATGAATACCAAAGTTTCTTTAAACGATAATGCTTTGGTCTGAAAAACCTTTTTTCGCAATACTTCCAGCCATTATTTTGCATAGTTTCATATACAGTTTTGCGAATAGCAGGCGCCTTGCCGCTATGTTTTTCTAATATTGCGGGATTACCAAAAGCAACATATTCTCTTTTGGTTTCTTGCCAAAACGCTAATTCTTCCAAATCTTTTTTTATTCTTTGTGCTTTGGGAGAATTCACAGAAACTGCCGAAACACCTTTTTCTTTGTTAATATCAGGATGGAATTTTTCCACACTCCAAAAATCTGCAAAAGTAAAATCGGTATATCTTTCTTCACCGGCAAACGGACATTCATAACAAGAATATCTATTTAAATAACCACTTATAAAAGCGTACAGATATGAATCAGTATTTTCAACTCCATATTTTTTCTTTTTCCCTTTTAAAAAAGAAAAAACCAAGCCCCAACCCTTTTTTGATTTATCCCTGAACTGAATTTCAGAGAGCGAATCTAAACTTTTGGTTTTGCTTTTTAAATAACATTCAAAGGCAGTTTGTGACGGCATACCGTGGCATAGAAACTCTGCAGTAATAAGATTTTCATACGGTTTGCCTAAAAAACTCAAAATTGCCGCACATTGGCATGGACTACCCGTAAAAAGCACAAGCTGATTCTTCTCTAATTTCTCTTTTACTTTAGAATACACGCCTTCAGCTTTGCTGTAAACATATTTTGAACCCATCATTTTTTCTATAACAGCGGGCTCCTTTGTTAATGTTAATATCGCTTCATGCTTTTCATTCAATATACAACCACAAACGAATCCATCCTGCTCTAGCACATAATCTGACAAAAGTCTGAAAACTCCACCGCTGGAGCTGCGGCTTAAAATAGAATCATCCAGATGCTGAACTAAATATATATCAGCAGGCGTTGTTTTAGCCGGTGGATTTTCAAAAGCACAAACCTTATTACACAAGCCACAATCAACACATAAGGTTTTATCAATTTCAGGATATAAAAAGCCCTCATTATTTTTTTGTAACGAAATAGCAGCGTGCGGGCATATGCTAGCACAAGCACCACAACCACTGCATTTATTTTGATTTTTCGTAATAAAATAATTTAACATATAGTCACCTGATGTTTTCTTTAATAAAATCTTCTGCCTTCTTGCGTTCCTCAATTAAAATTGGTTTAATTTTTTCATAATCTATTTGTTCTTTTGATATTTTCAGAGCATCTTCCATAGACGAAACCATACGGTCTTTAATATTTAACAAATCTAGTAAGCTTTCGATTCTTGAATTATATTCATTGCGGGGGACCACTATAAATTGTTTTTCTAAATTAACCGAAAAAGCTAGTCCATGAAAAGAATTAGTTACTACAAAATCAGCATAGTAAAAAAGCGAAAGAAAATCACTTGGCTGGCGGTGGGTCATCAATTTATCCACCATAGGAGGACAATTTAAATCCCAGCAGATTTTCACTAATTCCAGCCCTTTTTCATCGGCAATTTTGCGCGCATATTCTGTGGCATGATTATCCTCATTATAAAGCAGCATTAAAATCAAATATGGTTTTTTTATAAGCCGCTTCGATGCGATACTGAGCCAATCGTTTTTATCAATTTGAAGGGTTGGATCTATTAACTGAATAGCATCGTTTCTGCCCAAATTATTTAAAATATTCAAAGCTGAATCTTCTCTGACTGATAAAGCTGAATATCTGTTTATAAATTTTTTGGTTGTATCAATTTCCTTTTCGTCCAATTCTTTTTTACCAAAACTGGCAACAAAAGAAATTCTTTTGGCCTGTTCAGGCAAAAAATCCAAAAAGAAGCCTCTGTCTACGCCCTCATTATAATCGCTATTCCAGGTTTGATCACTACCGGTTACATAAATATCAGCTATTGGAGGATCTTTTTCTAAATCTTCTGCGGTAATATATTTTTTAGTTAAATTCAAATTATTTTTAACAAATTTACCAAAAGTTCTTTCTTTAAGTAAAATGGAAAATGCTTTTGCCAAATAATAAAAAGGCTTTTTAATTGCAGAAATATTTTTACCCTTTGTTCCCTTGAAAATTTTACCTTTTGTGCGCTGTTCGGTGACATAATCAATAACTATAACTTCGCAACCATTTTTTTCAAAGATTTTCTGAGTAGCATAAGCCTGCAAAGCAGAACCGTAATTATATACTCTATGTAATGTGATAATTGCTATCTTCAAAAAAACCACCCTTAAACTAAAATTATCTTTTAAAAAACAATGGTATAATAACCTTTATCAAAAAAGTTAAACACATACACAAATGTCTTTTCATAAAAAACAATATTACTTTTTTAGGACCCGAGGTATTAGCACTTATATAATTATAGCCTTGTTTGCTATTATGCTCTTTTAATATAAAACGCACGAACTTATAACAACTAAAGAAACTTTTTTTGGATTTAGCAATTGTATGAATATTCCAAAAAGCAATAGATATTTTGCGTAGTTCCATTTGCTTTTCAAATTTTTCATAATCGCATTCGGTATTTTTATAAATACTTGTTATGACAGCGTTTACCTTTTCAAACTCAATATTGTATTTTAATTCCTTTTCATTTTTTTCTGTTTTCCACTGACGATAACAATAAAGATGCTCATTTCCGTTATAATATATAGAACCACATTTTGTCATATAATTTATATTAAACACACCATCTTCATTTATGGCTATTTCTTTGTTAAAACTTAAATTAAAGCGCTCAATAACGCTTCTTTTGTATATAGCAGAACAAACACTTCCTAGCAAAATACCCGTAAGAGTACCGTCATCTACAAGAATATCGCCAATATCATCAAAAGAATATATTCCATTTTTTAAACGCGATGATTTTAAAATGGTTTTATCCTGATATGTATTTTTCATATTAAAAAATGCAGCATCAACATTATTTTCATTTAATGTTGAATTCATAATTTCAAGTGCGTTTGGTTCATATAAATCATCAGAATCCAAAAAACAAATAAACTCATTATCAGAATGTGCAATTCCAGAATTTCTTGCTGCCGAAACACCACCATTTTCTTGATGAATAACGGTAATTCTGCTATCTTTCTCTGCGAATTCATCGCAGATACTTCCCGAAGAATCAAGCGAACCGTCATCTACTAAAATCAAATTCCAATCAGCATATGTTTGATTTAACACACTTTCTATACATTCTTTAATAAACCTTTCACGATTATAAACCGGCACAATTATATCTATACCCATTTTTAAAACACTTCTTTATATATTTTTTCTATTTCCTTTTCAACTACCGAAACATCAAATTTCTTTACATAATCCAAATTAAAAGCACCCATTTTTTCTCTTAGTTCAAAGTTGTTACAGAAATTGTCGATGGCCTTTGCAAAAACATCAGCGCTTGTTGGAGGACACAAAAATCCACCCTCACCATCAATAATTAAATCTACATTACCACGGATTTTTGAAACAATGCAAGGAAGTCCCGATGCCATAGCCTCCATCATTGAACGGGGCAGACCCTCCTGCAGAGTGGTGAATAAAAAGGCATCAGCGGCTACAAGCAATTCCTTAATATCGGTACGGAAGCCCAAAAAGTGAACACGATTTTCCACACCACAAGTTTTTGCTAATTCTTTAAGCTCGTTTTCCAACGGTCCCCTACCACAAATAAAATAATGCGCATTTTCATTACCAGCTTTAGCTAGCGCTTTAATTGCAACAGAATAATTTTTTCTGGCAATTAAATCACCCATTGAAATAAAGGCAACATCGGTATCCTTAAGTCCTAATTCTGCGCGTTTTTCAGCCCTATCAACCTCTATATTCTCATAGAGGCTTAAATCAATACCAACACCGTGAACAAGATAAACCTTTCCATCACCGCGAAGCTTGAACTTCTTTGCGGCTTCATAATCCTCTTTATTCATAGTAATAATAGCATCGGTATAATGAGCCATAAGCTTTTCGGCCCATTTTAAAACGGTGCGGTTAAAAAGCGGGGCGCCCTTATAAAAATGAAAACCGTGTGCCTGATAAATAACCTTTTTTACCTTGCATTTTTTACCTGCAAGGCGACCTATAAGACCGCCTACAGGAGTGTTGCAATGAATGTAATCTATGTTTTCATCATTTATAAGTTTAACAATTTGCTTATAGGCTGTAATATTGCTTTTAGAAAAGGGTGAGCGTGAAATATCCGCATGTCTAAGAAAAACACCATACTCTTGTTCATCTATCTTTATTTGTTCCGGTGTTGACGCACTTCTATTTGCAACGGACAAAAACTTCAAATTATTTTTTTTTGCTGCATTCATTGCGCCTTTACAAAAATCTACTTTCATTTTGCTGCCGGCAATATTAGTTACAAACAAAAGATTTTTCATTTTCTAAGTTCCCTCCCAAGTGCATTAAAATCAAATATTTTACCATCAACAAAACTATTGCTTTTGAAAAACAGCCAATATTTTCGGAAAAAAAATCGGATTTTTGCTAAAAATTTATTTTTTTCACGAAGCTTTTTTACATCATAATTTGCTTTTTTTAATGTGAGTGTATTTTTCTTCTGATATAATAAATCAACGCTTTTAACCCTTTTTACGGTTTCATCAAAGGTTACTGCAAGCGATTTTCTGTTCCATTTACCCCATCTTAAACGATACCTTTCGGCCGCTTTGCCCTCAGAATTATAATGACTATCTAAATTAAAATTATTAAAAAAACAATTACCCAACCCGTAACATATATACTTTTCATTATACATTTCAATAGGTTGAATACAATGAGAATGACACCCGACTATAAAATCTGCACCATTATCAATAAGCATATGACCTATTTCACGCTGTGATTTTACAGAATTTTCATAATTTTCAATGCCCCAATGCATTAAAACGATAACACAATCAGCGCCTCTATTCCTTGCCTCGGCGATTTGGTTTTTAGCCTTTTCTGACTCAAAATCCACAAGCGAGATATCGTCCGTTTTTCCGTTAAACATAGTATAAGAAAGTATACAGGTTTTGGGATTCAACCAATAAACAGAATCTCCGCCAATAGTAGCAATGTTTTTTTGTTGCATTGCCTGTAAAGTGGTTTCAAAACCCTGAATACCGTAATCCAAAGTATGGTTATTGGCAATATTTACCGCCTGGGGATTAGATTTAAAAAGTCTTTCAAAATCTTTAAAATCAGAACAAATATTGATTTTATTTAAAGCCGGTTTTTCGGTACCATTAGAAACTACATACTCTAAATTAAAAATATAAGGTGTTCTTGGTGTGTACTCGCTAAAAACATTACGATTAAGAATTGCAACATCACCTAAGAAAGTAATCATATAAACATAACCTCAATAAATTTTATTTAAGAAAACACTTGTTTAAAGAAAAAAGCAACCATAATAACATAGCCTTTATTATAAATCCTTTTTTTTATTAAATTTAGACATTTACCTTGGACGCTTTTTTATAATTACAAATAGTCTTTTTGAATTTACCTGATGCCAACACCGGTATTTCATCTACTCGTTCAATTGTAATATTAGCATCATCACCCAAAATGGATTTCAAATGCTTTTCAATATCATCGTCAGTGTACATTTCACCACCGTTGATTTTTAAGGTATATTCTTTTTCATCTTCTTGAATGAACTGATACTGCTTGAGCTCGCTGTACTTCCACATATAAACACTCCAGGTGTGCGGTGAAAGCGGAGTACCGTCAGTTGCATAAATCATATCAACCATTCTTCCGCTGATATTTTCAACAACCTGTCCCTTCCAGGTACATTCAGCCTGCTTTTTACATATAGCCATATCACCTGTATCATATCTTATAAGTGGCATTGCTTTGTTATACAAATCTGTAATAACAACCCTGCCCATCTCTCCGTCTTCTGCAGGTTCATTGCTATCAGGTTTTAATATCTCAATAATATACGAAGCTGTATTTAAATGAAACTCTTTGTTCTCTAAACACTCCATTGCTAACGAACCGTTTTCTTGGTTTGAATAAAAAGACACAACATTACACCCAAAAACTTTTTTTAATTTTTCTCGGGTATCATCAGACAGTACCTCAGACCCTGAAATAACCGCCTTAACAGAAAACATATCTAGAGTATCGCCGCATTTTAATAAATAATTAACCAAATTTTCAAAAGTACTGGCATAACCTAAAAGCATTTTAATTCTTTTATCTTTTTTAAGCATTTTTCTGATATTTTCAAGATTTTTTTCATCTAATGATAAAATATCACTCATAATTAAATTCCTTGAAAATGCAGAAAGCTTGCTTTTGCGATTTTTATCGGTCCAAATTCTGAAAAAAACATATCTCATACCGATTGTATAGCCGGCTTTACCCCAAAAATACATCATCTCTGCAAGAACGCGATTTCTTTTGTTATCATCCTGTAGCATACTAAATGGAGTGCCGGTAGAACCGCTTGTTGATAAAGTATGTACATGCTGATTTTTACATATTGATGATTTTAATATATCATAATTTTCTTTTATTATCTCTTTATTAATTACCGGCAAATCTTGTAATTTGGAAGTCTTATTATAATTTTTATAAAATTCAACATTGTCTACCGCAAAGTCAAGAAGCTCTTTAAATTTTTGTGATTGATGCAACTCTACCGTCTCGGGATTTTCCATTATACGAGTTATATCGTTAAGGTGTTTTTTTACTGCTCCACCTCGGAGTGAATCCAATAACCAATAAGTTTTGCTTCTAATAAACTCACTTAACATTTTGAGGCTCCTTTTCTTTTTTATCTACTGCATCTACATTTGTATAAACATTCTCATGCTTAAAAACGGTTGCTATGGTTTTAAAGAAAATCTTTACATCTAACCAAAATGAAACATTATTGGCATACCAAGCATCATAAAGGCGTTTTTCTCTTACCGATATGCTGTTGCGATAATAAGCCTGGGTATAACCCGTAATACCGGGACGCACCTTCATTTTATCTATTTCGTCCTCCTTGTAGGTTTCAAGCGCCTCCCAACCGCTAGCTCTGGGCCCAATTATGCTCATATCGCCCTTTAAAACATTAAGAAGTTGAGCAGTTTCATCTAGGCTGGTTTCCCTTAAAAATTTACCAACCTTAGTTACTCTCGGGTCGTCCTTTGCGTTATATGTACTTCCATCCTCGTTTAAAATGTTCTGAGAGTTAACTTTCATTGAACGGAATTTATACATATGTAAAAGTTTACTGCCTTTTCCTATTCGTTTTGCTTTATAAAATACAGGACCGCCGTCATCAATTTTGATAGCTATTGTGACAGCAATAAGAACTATGAAAAAAATCGGTAAGGCAATAATAGCAATTAAAAAATCGCATATTCTTTTTATAAATTGATACACATAATCACGACCTATTTATATTAATATCTATAAGATTTTTAATTTTCTCTGCTTCAATTTCTGCCGAATCAACCGACTGTGACCTGCAAACAACATAGCCGCAACCATCAAGATTTGTATGATACTCATTTATGGTATCACCAATGCTTAAGTGATGCTCAATAATTACATTTTCATCTTCAAAAGTTTTAAAATCAGGCAGAGCTTTAACCTTACCCGGTGTCAAAGCAAGAAGCCTTGTTGCAACAGGTATAGGCTCATTTTTAAAAGCAAAATCAGTCTTATCTCCCACTGCGGCACGAATCATATTTGCCATATAATCAATGCCGGTTCCAATTGGAATTATATGAGAGCCTATAAGATTGCCGCCCATTCTGGCACCAACATCCACAATATGCACATCTCCTGATTTTGTTATAAGCATATCCATATTAACCGAACCGAAATTTATATCTAACGCCTTTATGGCTTTAATAACACAAGCTTTAACCTTTTGTTCGAGCTCTGACGGCAATCCGGATGGAATAGAATGCCCTAGTTCTGCATAATATGGGGGTTTCGTCATAAGTTTTTTCATAACACCCATAACATAAATCTCACCGTTTAAAACAAAGGATTCTGCGCCATATTCTTCGCCGGTTATAAAAGGCTCAACTGTTGCTTTACCGGTTAACGAGTTTTCCATAGCAAAAAGGCAGGCAGACTTGAAGTCATCCGCCCTATCAACACGCGAAGCACCCCTGCTGCCCGAACCATCACAAGGTTTTACCATAACAGGAAAGGTGACCTTGCTTAAAATTTCAGAAATCTGATTTTTAAAAGATACCTCAAAGGAAAGACCGGTATCATCTGCGCCACTTTCAAAAAGGCATTTTCTTACCTCATATTTGTTTTTAATACGCTTTGCTGAAGTATATTTAATGCCGTGAAGCCCTAATTCCTCAGCAACATAAGAAGCAGATAAAACGCCATAGTCGGTAGCAGCAGTTAAAACACCGTCAATTTTCATTTGCTTTGCATATTCAAGGCAAGCGGCTTCATCCACAATATTAATAGCTTTATATTCGTCTGCATTTTCAAATCCCACAGCATTGGGATTACCATCAATTGCGATGGTATAATATCCAAGTTCTTTTGACTTTTTAATTATAAAATTCTGAAGAAATCCTGCGCCTATCATTAAAACTCTTTTCATATCACGCCTCTTTCCATAAGTAAAACTCGAAATCTTCTTGTAGGGGCAGAATCATAAACTGTAAAACCGTTGCGCTCATAAAATTTAATTGCAACAGTACTTTTATCATAAACATCTAGGTGAATCCGTTTTATCTTTTTTTCTTTGCACCAATCATTTATGTAATCAATACAGCGAGAGCCAATTTTTTTACCTGAAAAAAACGGAGAAACTGCAAATTTTGTAATCAATGTTCCTTTTTCGCTAACCATAAGCATAAAAGTTGCAACCGCAACACCCTCTGAAAATACTAAAAACACATTTTTTTCAACACAATCTTTTTTAATATTTTCTATAGAATAGGGGTTTTTCCAATGTTGTAGTCCCTGATTTTCATACATATCAGTACCACAAGCAGCTAAAATATTAAAAACCTTCGTTATATTAACTTCATCCTTACAATTAACTGCAACAAAAGATAAATCAAACATCTTTTACACACTCACAATAGTTTTTTATCACATACTCCACCTGTTCGTCGGTAAGGCAAGTGTGTAGTGGGAGCGAAATTTCATTTTCAAACATTTTATATGCATTAGGGAAATCCTTAATATCAAAACCCAGATTCTTATAAGCAGTGTGCATTGGAAGCGGCTTATAATGCACATTACAGGAAATGCCTTTTTCTGCCATTTTTATTATGATTTCATTGCGCTGTTCGTAGGTAATACCGGGAATACGCGTTAAATAAAGATGTCCACTGGATTGATACCCATCACAGTAATGCTCTAAGCTTAAAACACCCAAGGGTCTAAGGGCGTTATCAAAGCGTTCAATAATTTCTTTTCTGCGTTGGAGCATTTGGGGGTAACGCCTGAACTGCGCAAGACCCATAGCCGCCGCAATATCGGTCATATTACATTTGTAATAAGGGGCTACAATATCATATTCCCACGCGCCGAGCTTGGTTTTTGAGAGAGCATCCTTAGACTGGCCGTGAAGTGAAAAAAGCTGTAATTTTTTATAGATATCTTCATCATCTATACCGGGAATAGAATTCCAGGTAAGGGCGCCGCCCTCAGCAGTGGTAAAATTCTTAACAGCGTGGAATGAAAAGGCCGAAAAATCTGCTATTGAACCAACTTTTTTACCCTTAAAGGTTGCACCGAAAGCATGGGCAGCATCACTGTTTACTGAAATTCTGCCCATTGCTTTCTGAATATCGTTTTTAGGAGTGAAAAGATGTTTTTTGCTTTCTACTATCTCAAAAATGCGGTCATAATCACAAGGGGCGCCCCCTAAATCAACAGGAATAATAACCTTTGTTGCAGGAGTTATGGCTGCTGCTAACTTATCATAGTCAATATGGAAACTATCTTTAGCAACATCCACAAAAACTAACTTTGCACCAACATGGTGAACAACTGATGCCGAAGCGGTATATGTATATACAGGGACAATAACCTCATCACCCTCACCAACACCTAAAAGCCTTAATGCCATTTCAGCACAGGCGGTCTGTGAATTAAGGCATACAGCTCGTCCGGATGTATTACCACAATACTCTGCTATTAACTTTTCTAACTCTTTGGTTTTCGGTCCGGTAGTTATCCATCCTGAACGAAGAGCAGCAACGACCTCATTTATTTCTTCATCTGAAATATCAGGTGGAGAAAAAGGCACCTGCAACATACAAATTCCCCTTTTTGACTATATTATTTCAAAACACAACTATACCATTATATATTAGAATATAACTAATATTATTTTAGCACTTTTCAATATATATGTCAATATTTTAATTCACTTTTTATGCACTTTACAAGACCTAAATTCATATCAGAATTATTCTTATAAATAACACGAGTATATTGTGCACAGGATTTAAACGGGGTTGCAAATTCCGATTCGCTTATAACTTCAAAATCCAGCTTATAAATAATTTGCATTGGCGCTTCCGAAAGTATTGTTTTTAACCAATTAACAAAATCTGAAAGCTCAGGAAATTTGGATTTTTGAACCAAAAAGTACAAATTTGTATCATTCTGCCCTAATACCGCACCTGTTTTTTCTGCATTGAGATTGGTAAGTGATTCAAAATAATTACATAAAAATTTATCTGCATTTCTTACTTTTGTTATTAAGTGAGAAATGTCACAATAATAACAGTTATAATTTTGGCTTTCTATTGGCTTTTGCAGAAAATTTTCCTGTCCTGTTATAACTGCTTCGTCAACATTACGCTTAAAAATATTGTTGGTAAGAATATTTGATAAATAGTAGTGGTTTACACCATTTATTTCCTCACAATAATTATATTCATCATCTGCCGTAACCTCTATGCCCTCAAGTCTTTTAATTGATGCATTATATGCAGGAAAATATTTATATTTACCCTCCGGTATATCTGTTTTTTGAAATGACCAATCGGAAAATAAATCTTCTTTTTCTTTCATTGATATATCAGCCCAAAACCTATATTTAGAGGTTTCTTTTACAGTAAAGCTATATCTTTTTAATATATTTTTATTCTGTATTGGAAAATATACAGATTTATAAGTTTCACCATTATCTGTTGATTCCTGAATATATAAATATCCATAACTACCGTCAGATGAAGTTTTTGCTATATTGAATCTTAATAAATATCTTCCGGGAAGCAAATCCAATTCAAACATAAAGCCATTGTTAGGTCTACCTTCAGTTGCAAGCTTCCACTTGCTGAAAATTCCAAAATCGGGAGGCAGAAAATTGCAGCCTTCCACCCTTATATCACCTGAAGCGTGAATGATTTCACAGATGTTATCGGGCAAAGGCGAGCCTATATAAGGTGAATACTCGCTTGCTGTTTCACCCTCTTCGATTTGAATGTACTGATTCTTTAAATCTATTACCTCATATTCGGTATACCATAAAACAACCAATACTTCTGTTTGCTTTTCAAGTGTAAAGGTTGCCGGTAAATACAAAAAATCATCTCTGTCATCCCACCAAAGTGACAGTAGTTTACAACCGCTGACTGTATATGTACCCGCAGGAAGCACAGCTTTTGTAACTGTTGCGCCGGTTGACATACAGCCCGAATAATCAAACATACCGTTTTCCTTGGTGGTAAGAGTCCAACTATAGCTGCCATTTAAATCTGTATACTCACCCTCGGTTGACATTGGGGCGGGACACAAATTAACACTTCTGACATTGTCACTTTTTCCAAAAATGGTCAAAGCATCATTATAAGTGTTTTCGAAAACCGATTCCCCATCAATCATACCCAAGGTTTTAAATCCATGAATTTTTTTATTATTTTCAAAAATTGATACAGGACGGTAATCGCCCTTATAGGCAGATATGCTTTTGTTTTTATGTTTAAGCATTTTTCTTCTCCTTTATTTTTTTAGAAAAACGTTTTTCATTAAGATATTAGCATAAATGCCGCCTTTTTTCCCCCTACTAAAAATAAGATAAAAAAGCTCACAACTTGTCTGTTTTTAAGAAAAATCTTTTATTTCAGTCATAGCGAGCATGCCATAGAACAATTTTGCGTATTCCTACACATTATGTTCTTCTGCCGAAAACATTATGATACACTTTTGTTTTTTTATTGCATAATCAAATGCAACCATTGTTCCACTCTTTCTGGTTGTTGGGGCGTTTGTTTCATCGTAGTAAACGATGCAAAAGCGACTGTTATCGATCATCTCATAGTTACGTTCCACATAAGCGGCTCGGCCTGAGTTTATTATCTTTTCGGGGTAATAAGTGTCCTCGTAGTTTTTCAGCAAATAGTTCTTATAACGCTCACTGATATATGGATACTCCGCCCGTACATAGATTCGTTTTATGTGCGGGTATTTTTCTTTTAACTCGGTTACAAGTTCAAGGCATAAACTATTAAATCGGCTTTTGCTCCCAAAAAGGAATGTATCAACATTTTCGTCCACAATTAGCTTTTCGATAATTTCATTAAGTTTCGATTTTAAATCTTCGGTTTCGTTTATCGTTCTGTGACCGATAAAGCAAGCAGGTATTTTCGTACATATATTTCTTCTCCTCAGATATTTTAGATATACTGTATATCTATTCACAACATTATAACACATAATATATCTAAAATAAATATACAATACATTTATTTTGAGGTGAATTTATGGCTATAAAAAGTGTTTCAATTAGAATTGAAGAAGAAATGTTAAATAAAATTGCGTATATTGCTGATTAGACTGTCCATTGACTGCAACGTGATATGCCACTACCGGAATTGGAGGTGGTGTTGATCCTGACATCGGCTGATTCATGCCAGACATCATATTATTCATTGAACCGGCAATGTTTTGGCCAACGGCACCGCCAACAGCCATTCCTGCCATCATTGCTGCAGGATTGAAACCAGTTCCGCCGCCACCGAGATCAACAGAACCTGCACCATTTGCACCCATTTGACCGAGAGCTTCAGCACCAGCTATGCCGACTTCAGCCTGTTTTTCAACTTGGAAAGCACCGATATTTGCAGATTGTGTTGCTTTGTGTTGAGCGTATTGACCCTCTTCGCGTTGAATGCGCATTCTTTCAATATAATCTTCGGTTTCAGCTTTAACTTTAGCTGCGGCAATATCCTTAGTCACAGCCATTAACTGATTATATCCGTCACTTGACTTATCAAGTTCAATAGCGCCAATATCCACGCCAGAAATTTCAACACCAAAGGTTTCTCTTAATCTCTCACCAAGATCAAACTCAATAACATCATTGATTTGAGACGTCTTGGTTTCAATTTGAACGAGTGGAATATCGTGTTGTGCCGGCGCATTAGCTACTACATCTTTTACATATCGGCATACTGCATCTCGTATTTGAGTTTGGAAATCCACTAAATCAAACGAATTTAATCTATGTAATTTAATAAAGCCTCTATAATCAGAAATTTTGAAGCTAATAGTTCCACGAACAGCAACAGGAACACCAAAGTCTGCAAATCTCGGATCATATACATCAAAGAAGGGCACAGCAAACTTGGTTTGAATTATCTGAGCAAGGTTGATAAAGTAGACCTCTGCTTGAAACGGTGTTCCACCTTCATATGCAAGTCCCACAATGCTTGCGAGAATTGGGAAGTTTGCAGTCTTAATAATCTCATCATATGGACCAACAATAAAGTCCTGTAAAGTGCCGTCTTTCTGTTTGTAAACAAATACAGCAACTTCACCATCTTTTACACGAAGAGAAGATCCCCAGCGAATTGAATTTTCACGGTTGTTTTCACCTAACTGAGAACCGGAAGGATGCCACTTCCAAATTAAATATGATGGTTCATCACAGCGAATTTCGTCCATAAATCCACCGGTTCTTTTGTTTTTATCGAATAATGCCATATATACTCCTCCTTATGAATTCAACTTATTGTTTCTATTGTATGTAGAGATAAATTTAATTCCCAAAAGCAAAAGTGCTATACCTATAAAAATTCCGATAACTCCTCCAGCTGTAATTTCGGCTGGAAACATAATACCACCAAAAAGCAGTGCATATCCGCCCACAATGAAACACGCAATAGCCAAACCTTTAAATTTTCGGTTTTTAATCTGAGCTTTCTTTCTATCATAGATATATTTAATTTCGGCAAAGGCGGGTTTGTTTCCAAGCAACAGTTTTGCCTTCTCATACACCTGTTCGAGTTTGGATATCCAAGCTTTTGTTACGTCGTCATCAATACCTTTTTTCACATCAATGTTTGATGATGCCAAAATCATAAACTCCAAAATATCTTCTCGTGTGTTGGGTACTGAGAAATTTATAATCAGGTTCGCCTTTTGTTGGCGTTTGTGTTCATCAAAACGTTCCTGAGCCTCTTCTACTTCGTTTTCTTCCTTGAAGTCCTTGCCAAAAACCATCTTCATAAGAGATTTCTTTTCCTCAATTGGCGCCATGCGTTCAGCTTCAATTCTTTCGAGCTTTTGTGCCAACTCTCTAACAGCACTTGAAGAACGAGCATCTCTTATTTCATAATTACAAGTAGGACAGTGTGAACGGAAAGAATCTAAAAGTTCACCACAATTGGGGCACTTATGCAATTGACCTTCGTACACTGTTTTTCTTTCGGTATGTTGCTTATGCGAAAAGGTTTCTTCTGGTTGTGGAACTGTGTATCCACCGCCAGTTGCACCACCTTGTTCAAGTGGTTTGCCACAGTTCTTGCAAAAGCGAGCACCAGGATCTAACTTTGTACCACAATACTGACAAAACCTCTTTTGATCGAAACTTGCACCATTCGGAACTGCTCCTTCATTATCATTTGATACAGTTGGCTCAGTTCTTTTAGCTTCGTGAGGCATAGCTCCATATTTCAAAACTGCCTCTGAAATTGCTGTTTCCCACTTGGGGTATTCTTTCTTGGGTGAAACATTCAGTTCAAACAGTTCGCGTTTTCCAGAAGTATAAATTATTTGCATTGTTCTTCCATAGTCATCGTCATCTACAACATCTACTTGAACTATACCATTAACAACGCTTATTGAAGATAGCGGTATTTTATCAACAACCGTCTCCGATTTAAACATTCCCATTGATTTTTCGTGAACATAGATAATGTTTTTGTTTGTGAGATAAAGTTCATCAATGTCCGTTTCATTATTCCCATCATATAGGCCTACATCGTTAGTCTGCAACAAAATGCCTTCGCCGACCTCGAGTTTCAAATCAGTCATGTCCTAGCCTCCATTTTTATCTTAATACTTATCGGGTACAAGAGGACAATTCTCCATACACGGCGAAAATCTTGCTTTATCCTCATCTAACAACAGGCTACAAGTCATACCTGATTTGCGATATGTTTTTTGAAGATCTGTTTTGCACCATTTACTGCCAATGTAATGAACAGTTACCTTCGCTTTTTTACCTGATTCAGGACAAGTGCCGAAATAATCCTCATTGAGCGAAGCAGGTTCAGAATTCCGTATAATATTCCAAGCCATAATAGTCTCCTTTGATCTGGATTTTTATAAAATACTGTCTATTTTTACAGCATCGCATATATCGCCGATATTACAATCAAGATATTCGCAAATTCTTAGCATTACTGAAAGTGCAACTTCCTCATTCTTGCGAAGCTTTGTCATAGTACCCGTTGCAATATTCAAATCTTTTCGCAAAGTAGCAGGCGATATATCTTTTTCAATCAGCAATATCCAAAGCTTTTTATAGCTAATTCGCATACTAGGAACCTCCTATACGAGCTTATTTGATATTATATACCAAATTTGTCGAAATGTCAATCTGATTTGATAATATCAACAACAAAACTCGCAACTTCTTGCGAATTATTTTCTAACTCTTGATTTAAGACCGCCATCACAAGCGACAAATAGTGTTATCCCAAAGCATATAAGGAAAGCTCCGGTTGCTGTATTGGCTTTATATAATAATGCAAAATATGCGGTTTGAATTGTAATTAAAATCAAGATGCCCATTACTATAAACTTAAAAACTTTCATTTTTCTTCTCCTTTTTAATAGTCAACACAATTAGCAAGGTTGATTATGGGCTTATTCTGCTCTGAAGCATATTTTACAGTTTTATAGGCACCGCCCTCGTTATGCTCAATATAGCAAATAACCAAATCAGCTCTATCTACCATCTCTCGATTACGGATCTGTATAGCTGCTTTCGGGTGTGCTTTTGAAGCTGCATACGAAATTTCGATGTCACTATAATAATCTTCAAAATAATTTTGGTTATTAATATATTCTGCGGTTGGATACGGCAGCATCAAAACAAGTGAGCTATTATCATCCCTATAATTTTTTCGTACACGAAGCACTGTTGACGAAACGCACTGGTCGAACTCACCGTTACGTCCCACCAGAAAATCCACATATTCTTTTTCGTCAATAAGCTTTCTTATTTGCTCTTCGAGCAGTTCTTCCACCTTAAACGGATTGCCTATATATCTGTGACCGAAAAACGCGACAGTAAAAATCTCTAACACGTTATATCAAACTCCAAGTATTTATGTTTTAATGATATAATTTTCGAAATTATTGCAATAATACCGATATGCAAACATATTATATTTGATTATAACATATTATTCGCTATTAAACAAGATAATTCAACATATATTTTTGGAATAGTTTGACCTCTCAATAGACTAAAATATAAACATAGAGAGGTGTGAACAATATGGACGGAACTTTTATTAGAAATAGAATTACAGAATTGCGACTCAAGAAGGGTGTTTCAGAATATCAAATGAGTTATGATCTTGGTCATAGCAGAAGTTATATCTATAACATATCCTCCGGCAAGTCACTGCCGCCTATGGCAGAATTTCTTGAGATATGTAATTACTTTGGTATTACGCCTAGCCAATTCTTTGACGATTCTATTGAAAACCCGGCATTGCTTCAAAGCGCTATCGATGAACTCAGAAAACTCAACGATGACGATATGATGCTGATTATCGGTCATATCCGCCGTCTGACAAAAGAACAGAAATAATACGAAAAGCCTGACACTTCACTTAAAAAGTGTCAGGCTTTTCTATTTAAACGCATAAGTGTTTATTTGTTATATATAGTCCATTATGCCAACGGTCCATAATTTTTTTAAATAATCCCTTTTAGGAGTCAATTTCTTTTCGTCCGCAAGGAAAAGGAATTGATTGTAATTATCTATAATGGCAGTAGATAATTCACCCATATTTGTTATCCCCTTTTCAATGGAAAATCTTGCAAGTTCTGATATGTATGTTGCGAGATAATCATATAAATGTTCCGTATAGCTAACTACAGAAATAAACTGTTTATTGGCAGAGTGCGCTATTTCATTACGTATCCTATATAATCTATCAAGATGCCATCTGATTGTTTGATGGTGGCTTTTGATTTGATTAATAAGCTGTTTTTCGTCATTTAGCAAAACATGAAACTTTTCACACCTATGCTTTAACAGAGCGCATGTTGAACAACGATTATGTAATTCTGCATAAAGTGTATTGTTGCGAAATATATTTAGAATATTTTGTACCAATAATTCCTTGTTGGGTTCATTACGATTGATGACAACTCCATCAAAATCGAGAGATATTTCACACCGGAAACAGTCTTCAATAAAATTTCTGATTTCCTTATATATGTAGCGTATTGAGCAAGCAGAAGATACGTTGATTATAATATTCCCAATAATATTATCGTGGGAATCTAGGCGAGATAACGACTCTATTGCAATCCACATATTAATGAATTTTTCTTCGACGGATACTGATAACTTGCTCATAGTTGCGTAATTAAATGATGACAATAATTTCTGAACAAATTCAACTTCACTGGAATTTGAATTTGTGATTTTTTCAACTCTAGAATATACATTGGACGAACTATCCAAATATTCATATGTTTCGTATATATCATTTGGTGTTAAATTTTTAGTGTATGGATGGTCGCAATTAAATACTATCCAAGTTTGATTTGAAATGTTCCACGGTTCTATTACTGAAAAAAAGCTAAACATATTCAATGTATTAGAAATTTCTGTAATAGCATTATGGGAAGCTGTAAAAATATCTTTTGCTACACACCGAACCACCATATATTCATTGTTGTTTAGCAAATTGGTGTCAATGTTTTCAAATTCTTCAGCAAGTTTTTCTTTTGCGTAAACTAAGATATTAAACTTTTTCATTTGTTCGATTACATATGCTCGACTTTCATCCTTTGTTTTTCCAGTTGGCGGTAATATACTAAGTCTGAATGGAAAAACAACCGCATAGTTTTGCTCTTGATAATTGTATATCTTCTTTAAAAAACTTTTTATATCATCGCTATTTGAATCTATTTTATTGTATAATGCTCTAGCAGACCATCCTTGATTAACACATCGACTGATAAATATCGAAGTTAATTTAATAATATTATCCGAATCGGCAGTGTCAATTGAATCACACAAACAATCAATTAGTGTATCATCATAAACTATTTCTAATTCATGAAGATAGAATTTCATTTTATACAAGTAAGCTTTATAATTAGAATTAGTTACATATTTGGATCCTAGCGTGCTCAACATACTGTTTTTTAAACCATTAAATTTGTTAAGCAAAACATAATCTCTTTTAATTTCCTTTATTAACTCACCTGTAACTGCATCAATAGAATGTGTTGTTGTTACCAAATTTTCAAGGAAACGCTCAATATTATGGATCAATTCTTTAGTTCCATCTACTACATTAAACAATTTATATTGATAAGAATCAAATGTCCTCTTATCTGTAAGTTCTTTCCAAACCTGGCAAAATAAAAACTTTTTCTGTTCAATTCCAAAACTTGCCAATTTATTATCGTCATATTGTTTTATCATAAAAGTACCTCTTGACTTTTTTTAAAAAATATAGTATCATATACATACAGTAGAGAATACTATTGAATATAAGGGACACGTTCAGTTGCTGTTGAGATTTAATTATCCGCACAACCCAACCTGTCCCTTTAAATTATACTTTTAAAATCGATTTTTTTCAACAATAAAAATATAATTACAGTGGTTTGTAATTTAACATAGTTGACAAATCTATAAAATCTGCTATAATATAAGCAGAGAGGCTACCGATAGACGGTTAGCCTAATAATGGGTTAAAGAAATAACCGCACTTTTGGCGAGGGGCGGTTATTTCTTTTTTGTTATGTCAATAACAAGTGCGATAATTGCTACAACAAGTGAACCAAAAAGGAACAAAGTCTCGTAAGTAACCATTGGCACCCCTCCTTTCATTTAGGAGGGAAAAGTGCCCCTCCTTAGTAAAGAAGGGCTAACCGCCTACCGTTATGGTAGCCTCTAAGGGTGCGAAGCACCGTTACTATAATACACCTTTCGACACTATTTGTCAATCGTGCGTTAGGGCTTCAAAGCTGCTGTTTACGGTACTTTTCTTAATGTTTGCGAACACAACTTTACATATCTCTACATAACTTTTAGAAAAATAATTTAAAAATTTTTAGATATGATGAAAGCGCCGTGCAAACTGCACGGCGCTTGATCTTTTAGTCTATCATAGTGACTTTTCTCTGCAAATTTCTTGTGAAAACTGGCGTAGTAGTTGGCGTAGTGGCGTGGTTTTTTAAGACTATAAATCGCCGCAACACCGTATAACTACTGGGTTTCTTTGAACTGTATTAGTCCAACGGCTTCATTGTGGGGAAGAGGATTACTTCGCGGATAGTATCGGCGCCGGTGAGCATCATTACGCAACGGTCGATACCCATACCCATACCGCCTGTTGGGGGCATACCGTACTCAAGGGCGGTGAGGAAGTCCTCATCCAGCATCTCGGTTTCATCGTCGCCGCGGTCACGAAGCTCTAACTGTTTCATAAATCTTGCGCGCTGGTCGATGGGGTCATTAAGCTCGGAATATGCGTTAGCAAGCTCGCTGTGGCATACAAAAAGCTCAAATCGTTCGGTAAGGCGGGGATCCTCGGGGGATGCCTTGGTAAGGGGAGATACCTCAACGGGGTACATTGTAATAAAGGTAGGCTGAATAAGCTTTTCCTCTACGCGCTGATCAAAGCAGGCATAAAGTGCGTTACCCCAGGTTTTATCGGCGGTTTCGGCAAGCTCAACACCAATAGCCTCGGCAGCCTTTACAGCCTCGGCATCGTCGGTGATTGCGCCAAAGTCAATACCAACATATTCCTTAACGGCATCAACCATTGTAAGTCTGCGCCAGCCGGGTGTGAGGTCTAATTTTTCGCCCTGCCACTCTACCTCATAGGTACCTAAAATCTCTTTTGCTGCGCCTGAGAGAATACCCTCGGCAATATCCATCATATCGTGGAAATCGGCATATGCCTCATAAAGCTCAACGGTAGTGAACTCGGGGTTATGCTTGGGGTCCATACCCTCGTTACGGAATATGCGACCGATTTCATAAACTCTGTCCATACCGCCAACGATTAAACGCTTTAAGGGAAGCTCGGTGGCAATACGCATATACATATCCAAATCCAAAGTATTGTGATGTGTGATAAAGGGACGAGCGGCGGCACCACCTGCGATGGTGTTAAGTACGGGAGTTTCAACCTCAATATACTTTCTGTCGTCCAGATATCTGCGCATAAATTTAATAAACTGAGAGCGGATGATAAAATTACGCTTAACCTCAGGATTAACAATTAAATCTACATAACGCTGACGGTAGCGGGTGTCGGTATCCTTAAGACCGTGGAACTTCTCAGGAAGGGGTAAAAGGGATTTGCTGAGAAGAGTGAGCTTTTTAGCGTGAACGGAGATTTCCTCGGTTTTGGTTTTAAATACAAAACCTTCAAAGCCTAAAATATCACCAATATCATACTTCTTAAATGCGGCATATTCTTCCTCGCCAATATCGTCACGGCGAACATAAACCTGTATTTTACCTGTTGCGTCCTGAATAGTACAAAAACTTGCCTTACCCATAATACGGCGGGCAATCATACGGCCTGCAATGCTTACATCCTTCTCCTCAAAGCTTTCATAATTGGCTTTAATGTTTTCAGAATCTGCATCTACATTATATTTAGTTACCTTAAAGGGGTCTTTTCCGTTTGCCTGAAGGTCAGCCAGTTTATCACGGCGAACCTGCAAAATTTCACTTAATTGTTCTTCGGTTATTTCCTCTGCGGGATTTTGTACCTGCTCAGACATAATTCAACATCCTTTCATTTTTATAAGAAACGGGCAGGAATCGCCTGCCCGAAGAAATTACTGCTTTTCAATAGTAAGAATTTTAAAAATAACTTTATCTCCGCCTAAATCAACCTCTACCTCATCATTTACAGAATGACCGATAAGCGCCTTGCCTACGGGGGATTCGTCAGAGATTTTATCGTTCATAGGATCTGCCTCTGCAGAGCCTACAATGGAGTAAGTAAATTCTTCGTCCATATCAGTATCAAAAATTGTTACCTTTACGCCTACTGCAACCTTGTCAAGCGCAATATCGTCATCAGATATAATTTCATAATTTTTAAGCATTACTTCAAGCTCTACAATGCGAGCCTCAATTTTAGCCTGCTCATTTTTAGCATCATCATACTCGCTGTTTTCTGAAAGGTCGCCGTAACCGCGTGCCACTTTAATGCGCTCAGCAATATCCTTTCTGCCATTGGTTTTTAAGTTTTCCAACTCATCCTGAAGTTTTTTAAGGCCTTCCTCGGTGAACTTGTAAATTTTAGCCATATTGTTTAATTCCTTTCAAAATCGTTCATACAAAACAGAAAGCCGGAAATCCTCCGACTTACCAATGAACATAATACATCTATTATAATTATAAAGTAGCCATTTGTCAAGGGTTATTTGTATGCAATTTTTATAGTGTTTTTTGTGCAGTTTATCATAAAAACATCCGCATCATAGCTCACTATGACAGTATATGTGATGAATATTGCTTTTATTAGTGCTATTTTTAACTTTTTTTCTTGACTTTTTGAGGGTAAACTGATATAATAACAAGGCTATTGAAATAATAGCTCCTTGCTCTGTCGGTTGACAGGGCCACAAGTCCAAAAGGAGGTGCAACAAAATGACCAATAAGTACGAAGCAGTCCTCATTTATTCTGTTTTGAATAAGGACGAAGCCGCCATTGCAGCAATGGTAGAAAAGTTCAAGGCTTTGATCGAGGCTAACGGTACGGTTGAAGGTGTTGACGAATGGGGTAAGCGTCGCTTGGCTTATCTTATTGACGATGAGCCCGAAGGCTACTATGCTATTTACACCTTTGAATCCGCTCCCGAGTTCCCCGCTGAGCTTGAGCGTGTAGCTAAGATCACCGAAGGTGTTCTTCGCGTAATGACCGTAAGAAAGTAAGAAAGGAGCAAGATTTATGCTTAATGTTGTTGTTTTATCCGGCAGACTTACTGCAGACCCCGAACTGAAAACAACCGCTAATGGTATTAGCGTATGCAGCTTTTCAATAGCTGTTGAGCGCCGTTTTAAAAGCGGCGAAGAGCGTCAGTCCGATTTTATTAATATTGTTACTTGGCGTTCAAGCGCTGAATTTGTTTCTAAATACTTTAAAAAAGGTCAAATGATCGCCATCCGCGGTTCAATTCAGACCCGCAAATATCAGGATAAGGACGGTAACAACCGCACCGCTTTTGAGGTTGTAGCTGACGATGTTCAGTTTGCTGACTTTGCAAGACGCGAAGGTGATGCCGCTCCCGCAGCAGCCGCTGCTCCTGCTACTCCCGCCAGCTATTCAAATGCCGGCGCAGGCGATTTCACATCTATCGATGAGGTTGACGAGGATCTGCCCTTTTAATTAAGGCTCCCGTCACAATCTACCTAATATTCAGAAAGGAATGACTTCTGCAATGGAAAAGAACGAAAGACCCGCACGCAGAAAAGGCCGCAAGAAGGTTTGTCACTTCTGCGTTGACCGCGTTGAGGTTATTGATTATAAGGATGTAGCACGCCTTCGCAAGTTCGTGTCCGAGAGAGCTAAGATTCTCCCCCGCCGCGTAACCGGAACCTGTGCTAAGCACCAGAGAGAGCTTACTACTGCTATTAAGAGAGCTCGTCAGGTTGCATTACTTCCTTATGTAGCCGACTAATAAACGCGCTTTTCAAAAAAAGCTTAACCCGCGACCACTTTTGTGGCCGCGGGTTTTTATTTAGGTAATTATATAAAAAAGAATTTTTAACTACTCAATTATTTTAATTGTTTTAATAACGGGCTGGTCACCCTTAGAGATTGTTCCGTTATCATCGGTAGGTTTTGCTTTTTCGCAAACCGCATCAACAACATCCATACCGTCGGTAACTCTGCCAAATGCAGCATAATTTCCATCTAAAAATGTACTATCCTTATGAACAATAAAGAACTGGGATGAGCCGGAATTATATGCTCTTTTTAAATCGCTTTGCGCATCTGCCGGCAGGTCGGCCAAAGTATATCCCATAGAAAGATATTGCTCATAGCCCGAACCGCTTCTTGCCATGGAAATTGTGCCACGGATATGAGAGATATTGTTTTTATGACCATTAGCAGCAAACTCACCTTCAATATCCTTATCCGAACCACCTGTACCTGTACCTTCGGGGCAGCCGCCCTGCATCATAAAATCCGCCATAATTCTGTGGAAGGTAAGGCCGTTATAAAAACCATCTTTTACAAGCTTTACAAAGTTAGCAACAGTTTTGGGAGCTTCATCAGCATATAAATCCAGCTTAATTGTGCCGTAATCAACAATTTCAATTTCTGCCTTTACAACATCCTCAGTGGTGTTTGTGTTAGTATCAGCGCCCTGACTACTGTCATCAGCGGCAGAAAGGGTAGGACTTTTAACCGACGAAGAATCGGTTGCGGTTGTTGTTGAATCATTACAAGCGGCAAAGGAAAACAGCATAGCAAAAACAAGTGATAATGCAAAAAGAATTTTTAATGTGTTTTTCATAAGAATACCTCAATTTTTAAAAATAAAGCCGCCGTGATTGCCACGGCGGCTGATAATATTTGCCGTAAATTAGTTACAGATAGTAACTTCGGTATCTTTATCAAAAAGATGAATACGGGAAGGCTCAAGGGTGATTTTAATGGTATCACCGGGACGAGCGGTATTAGAAGGATCAACACGAGCGTTGATAGCCTGACCCTCACAATTCATAAAGAGGTAGGTTTCTGCGCCCATAAGCTCAGTAACCTCAACATTAGACTCAACAATACCCTCGGGGAATTTCTCAAGAAGCTCTGCTTCGTTGTGAACATGCTCAGGACGGATACCGATAACAACCTCTTTATCAACATAAGGAACAAGAGCGTCGTTAGCATTCTTAGATGCAGGTAACTTGATTTGATACTTAACACCTGCACGGGTCTTGGTATCTTCAGAACCAAACTCTACAAAGAAATCTTCGCCATCCTTAAGAACTTTACCGTCGATAAAGTTCATCTGGGGAGAACCGATAAATCCTGCAACGAACATATTGCAAGGCTTATCATAAAGAACCTGAGGAGTATCACACTGCTGGATAAGACCGTCCTTCATAACAACGATACGAGTACCCATTGTCATAGCCTCGGTCTGGTCATGAGTAACATAAATGAAGGTGGTACCTAATTTCTGATGAAGCTTGGTAAGCTCGGTACGCATCTGTGCACGAAGCTTAGCATCCAAGTTGGAAAGAGGCTCGTCAAGAAGGAATACCTTAGGCTCACGAACGATAGCACGACCGAGAGCAACACGCTGACGCTGACCACCGGACAAAGCCTTAGGCTTACGCTCAAGAAGATGCTCAATATCAAGAATACGAGCAGCCTCTTCAACTCTGCGGCGGATTTCTTCCTTAGAAGTCTTGCGGAGCTTAAGACCAAAAGCCATATTATCAAAAACAGTCATATGAGGATAAAGAGCATAGTTCTGGAAAACCATTGCGATATCTCTATCCTTAGGGGCAACATCGTTTACAAGACGGTCGCCGATGAAAAGCTCACCACTGCTGATTTCTTCCAAACCTGCAACCATACGAAGGGTGGTTGACTTACCGCAACCGGAAGGACCAACAAGGATGATAAATTCTTTATCCTGAATTTCAAGGTTGAAATCGGAAACAGCGATAACGCCACCGGGATACTTTTTATAAATGTGTTTAAGTGACAAACTTGCCATTAGAGTGACCTCCTAAATATTTGACGGTTATACGCCGTCATATTACCTATATATTATACCAACCAAATCAAATAATTACTATACTTTATTTATCCAAATATTCTTATTCGCATTTGTAGAATTTGCATAAGTTTTTTTGCACCGAAAACAAAATGCACAAAAGTTGTTTTATTTTGTCACAATTTTTGCATTTTTTATACATCGAAGTTCGTTCACAGTTAGTTCACGAACTTCGCTTTCTAAAAGGGTTTCGGGAAGGTCAAGCCCCGCAAAAGACACCCTTTTAAGCTCATTTACACCCAAAGAAAAAAGTCCAAACATTCTTTTTATTTGGTGATATTTTCCTTCGGTAATTGTTACTAAAGCGGTGTGCGAATCCTCCCCTATTTCAAGTCCCGCAGAGGATAGCTTGGTTCCGTCTGCAAGGGTAAGACCCGCCGCAAATTTTGGGATTAAATCCTCACCCACCACCCCATCCAAAGTTACAAAATATTTTTTGGGGATTTTTTTATTTGGGGATAAAAGCTGATGTGCAAAATCGCCATCATTGGTAATAATAAGCAGACCTGTGGTATCCTTATCCAGCCTGCCTACGGGGAATAAATCCCGCCTGCGCAGCTCACCGGGAATTAAATCAATAACGGTTTGCTTATTTTTATCCTCTGTAGCAGTAAGAACACCCTTTGGCTTATTCATAATAAGATAAATATATTTTTTATAAGAAATATCCTCACCGTTAAGGGTGATTTTATCGGCATCCGGATCCACCTTAAAGGCAATATCCCGCACCGTTTTTTCATTTACGGTGACTCTGCCTTTAAGTATTAATTTTCTGGCATCCGAGCGGGAAACTCCACCACCCGTAGATATAATTTTATCTAGTCTTTCCATTTAAAGTCCTCTCAATAAAAGGTTATTTTTCGGGCATAAGGGGATTTATAAATCCATCCTCCACCGATAGGGCTGAAATATCGCCGCCTATTATTTTTTTATCAACCACAAGCAGATGCGCATAAACATCGGTGCGGTCATTATAAATAAGGCTATAGGTATAAAGAGTCGCCTTACTGCCGGCATATTTTTCCACATTAAATCCCGCTTTTTGCTGAATCAACTGATACTCCTTATAAATATCGCTGAAAACATTAGGGATTTCAATTTGCTTTTCATCCTCAGCTACATCGCGATTTACCTTGTAGCCCATATTTTCAATAAAAGCAATTCGTTCTATGGTATCGGTTGCAGGCTGAAGGGCTGCGGCATCTGCTTTATCTGCAGCTTTAAACAAAACAAGGCTGAAAAGTGTAATGACAAGCACCGCAACAAGCAGAATATTCGATATGCGTTTTTTTGTGACAATAAATCCAAACATTAAAAAACACTCCTTTAATTAATTTTATTAACAAAGGAGTAGGTTTATGAGAATTAACCCTATTTTATAATACAAACGGCATGGGCAGAAATTCCAAGTCCCTCGCCCGTAAAACCAAGCCCCTCCTCGGTGGTGGCTTTAACGCTTACAAAGGAAATATCCACACCCAAATCTTGTGCTATGTTTTTTCGCATTTCATCAATATAGGGTGCCATTTTAGGCTTTTGAGCAATAATGGTGGCGTCTACATTGCCTACTTCATAGCCATTATTTTTTATAAGTTCAACCACCTGTCTTAAAAGGACTCTGCTATCTGCATCCTTAAAGGCGTCATCGCTTGGGGGAAAATGCTTGCCAATATCACCCAAAGCGGCGGCACCAAGCAAGGCATCAGAAATGGCGTGCAATAAAACATCGGCATCGGAATGACCAAGCAGACCCACATCAGATGGGATATTCACACCGCCTATAATACATTTTCTGTTTTCTACCAGTTTATGAACATCATAACCGTGACCTATTCGCATTATTCTTCCACCTCTAACCTTTTTAAGTATTCCTCTGCTAAAATTAAATCCTCAGGCGTGGTTATTTTAATATTTTTATAGTCACCCATTACGGTGTAGACCGGATTTTCTGCCGATTCCACAATGGATGCATCGTCTGTAAAGGCTGATAAATCATCCCCTGCTTTTTCAAAGGCTTCCCTTAAAAGGGGGACTGAAAATCCTTGTGGGGTTTGAACATTTACAAGGTTAGCTATCGTTTGCTCTACCTTACCCAGTGTGTCGATTCTTTTCATTGTGTCCTTAGCTTTAACAACAGGTATAACCGCTAAAAACTCCTCTACCGCATTTATAACGCTAGTAATAACCTTTTGTGAGATTAAGGGTCTTGCACCATCGTGAACAAGCACCGTTTTGATTTTTGCATTTTTAATAAGTCGCTTGAAGCCTTTTTTTACCGATTCTTCACGACAAGAACCGCCCGTAATAATATCGGTAACCTTTAAAAATCCGTATTCATCGGTTAAATTTTGCAAATTTAAAACCATATCATCACGGGTTACCAAAACAATTTCAGAAACTAAAGGATTATTATTAAATGCGGATATGGTATGGCAAATTGTAGGTTTACCGCTAAGGGGCGCTAAAATTTTATTTATGCCGCCCATACGGGATGCCACCCCCGCCGCAACAATTATAACACCGACCGAAGCATTAACCGAATCGGTTTTAATGTATTCAAGTTCAAAAGTTTTTGTAGACATAATAATATTCCATTCTTTTTATTTTACTTGTTCTATATAAACATCAATTAAACTATATATCCAATCATTTAAATTGCTGAATTCATATCCTAATGTTTTTGCTTTATCTGTATTTATACTATATTCAACCTCTCCGTTATACGGTGCTTTATCTCCGCTATTATCCAAAATAGCTTTTTTACCTGTTTTTTCTTCTACATAATTTATTATTTCTCTTAATGATGTTGTTCCTACGGAGCAACCGTTTATAGCTCCCGTAAAATCAGTATTAACCAGATACGCCATAAATTCTCCGGCTTCTTTTGAATTGATAAAACCCATTTGAAAATCAATGTTATCAATATACATAGGGATTTGCCTTATAGTATGTTCAACATAAAAATATAGTCGTTTAGTATAATCATCTTCTCCTATAACAAACGGATAACGCACGGCAATTGCATTTTGTTTAGGATATTTTTGAAAAAGTGCACATTCAGCAGACCTTTTTATAACATCATAAGGATATTCTAATCTTTTACACCAAATTAATTCTTTAGTTAAAGGATTCCAATCTTCTTCAATACAATTAAGGTGTTTAGGCTCATAAACAGCTGTAGTAGACATTAAAACATATTTACTGCAATTTATAACATCCAATACATATTTTAAGTCATAAGAGCAGTAAGCGATTTTATCAATAACAACATCGAAAATTTTATTAGATAAAGCATTCCGCAAACTTTCAGGATCTGTTCTTTCAATCTCAATGTACGAAACTTTATCCCCGAACACATTTTTTGTATTACCGCGTATTGCCAATGTTACATTATGCCCTTGTTCTAGTAATGCGTTTACGGTGTGTATCCCAAAAAAACGAGTACCACCTATAACTAAAATGTTCATATGCTGCTCCTTATTCAATATCCTTCAACAAACAAAACTTTTAATCTTGATTATTATCTTCTTTATGCCAATTTTCTAATACCTTCTCTACCTCAGCTATCAATTGCTCTTTATTAGGCATATATAATACATACTTCGATGCAAAAAGATTATTTGAAAGACCGCCAAGAGCATACTCAGCATCGATACTATTTTTTTCGGTACAAAGAATAATACCTATTGGTGGATTATCATCGGGATCATTTACCTCGCTTGCATAATAATTCAAATACATGTTCAGCTGACCCACCGCCTCGGGCATCAATTTGGTAGTTTTCAGTTCAACCAGCACATAAGAACGCAAAATTTTATTATAAAAAACCATATCAACATAATAATGATGGTTTCCAACAGTTACACGTTGTTGCGTTCCTACAAACATAAAACCTCTGCCTAGTTCAAGCAAAAACTTTTCAATCTGCCCTATAAGCGCCTTTTCAAGGTCGCTTTCAAGAAATGGCTTATCTTCGGGAAGTCCCAAAAACTCAAATACATAAGGGTCGCGAATTATATCGGCAGGCTTGGAAATTTCATTACCCTTTAAAGCCAACGATAATACTCTTTCCTTATTATCCACACCACCAGATAGCAACAGCCGCTCAAAAAGAGAGCTTTCAATTTGACGGCGAAGTTCACGAACAGACCAACGAGAGTTAACGCACTCCTTTTCATAAAAACTGCGTTTTTGCTCATCAGATATAGAATGAAGTTCACAATAATG
>JAGAOS010000051.1 GCA_017623575.1 Clostridia bacterium | reverse complement strand
GACACAAACATTTAACAATTATAAAAACAAAAAAGGGGCAGACTTTACGAAATAAATAGCAAAATCTGCCCCAAATTATCGTGAATTTTAGTTCAAGTCCCCCCAGACATCTATTTTAAGGGGATGGCATCTTTTAAATTCAAGTGGTGTTTTAGACACGAAAAAACCCAGAAACCGTGATGGTTACTGGGTTTTTCGGGCTGTCATCTATTTTGGTAGCCAACCATGGTTGCGGGGACAGGACTTGAACCTGCGACCTCCGGGTTATGAGCCCGACGAGCTACCAACTGCTCTACCCCGCGATATTTAGTTTGTATTATTATTATACACAAAAGTGCGGTATAATGCAACCCTTTTTTTGATTTTTTTATTTTTTAATTAGTTTATATAGTTTTTTAAGCTTTATATCCAAAATTTAGTGCAAAAAGATACAACGGATATTAAAAATATAAAAACAAAATATTAAAAAACTTTATGTATGCATATTTTTGAATTTTTTTGCAAATAATTAATATAGATATCCGATAACTATTGCCGCCTGTTATCGGAACGGAAAAGCGGCGATACCAGGGGGGGATGCATTTTTGTATCTCCCCCAAAATCATATCGTTGCTATTTTTCTGCTTCCTCTACACTAAAAACGGTTGCACCAAAAATGCCTTTACTTTCGGTTACTATTATTTTTTCGCCTTCCTCAAAGTAGTCGGTATTATTTACTATTCTGTAATCACTAACATCTGCAACCTGTTATTCTCCCTTTTCGTCCAAAAAACGCACCTGAATTTCCGTAGCATATCCATATTCCGTTTATGCCAAAGAAAATTGGCAGTAAAAAATTCAATTTTCGGAAGTTTTTTTCAGGGTATCCTCCTGACCGCGGTAAACAATAAATTTGCAGAATAAAAACTCCAATACAAAGTTACTTATCATTGTAATACCCAAAACAAGATAATCATTTACACCCGAACCTACCGCCAATTCGCCCAGCCAAATAGAAAGCGGTGTAAATACAAGGTAAAAGCCAAACACCTTTGCCATTGCTGCGGGAACATTTGTTGCCGATTTAAAGGTGTACTTTCTATTAAAAGTAAAATTCCAAAGAATAGAAAGCGCAAGGGATATGAAATATGTAACTCCATATTCATCATCAATTTTAAAAATCTCATTCAAAATAGTAAAGGAACCTATTTGAATTACCCCTGCCGAGATGGAAAACAGCGTAAATTTAACCATTTGCCAGATGTTTTTTTGATTCATAACAGCAGCCTCCGCTATTTTTATTGGAAATATTTTACCACAAATCTGAAAAAAATGCAAGGATTACCCTTGTTGTACCAAGTTTAAATATAGATTATGTAAAAATAAACAGACAGATAAATTGTGGTGAACGCCAAGCGTTTCCTTTTTGCGGGATGGTTTTAATCTTTAGCCTATATCTCGTTCCGCGCCCATAAAGCAAGCGATAAATTGTGGTATGTATGCCTTCCCCTTGACGGGGAAGGCTCTTTTGTACGTTCAAACAATAATTTATATGCAGCCTTACGGCCGCGGAACGAGGCTTAGCCTTACGCATAAAACCCATTCGGAATAAACAGCCTTGGGCTGCAAACTATAATTTATCTGACAAACATATTCATAAACGCAAAAACTGCAACAAGGCACAAATGCACTTTGTTGCAGTTTTTAAAGCTTTTATTCAGGTATTTTAGGGATTATACGGCTTTTTTGAAATTTCCACATCCCAACCTGCAAGATGCTGTGCAAGGCGGGTTACATCATCAAGATTTACCTCTTCATCTCCGTTTACATCCAAAGCGGCGGTATTAACCTCGGTATCCCATCCTGCAACATTCTGTGCAAGGGCTACAAGGTCTTCAAGGTTTACTTCGCCATCATTATTAACATCTCCGGGGGTAAATTCATTAGCAGCCTTGTCGCTGAGCATAGCAGCTAAAATACCGGTTGCATATATTTTTGCGGTAAAATCGTTACCGTGGTTCCAGTAGGAGCTGATATAATCCTCGGGAGCCTTGCACTTAATAACCTCTTTAAAGATAGAGGTAAGCTTAACCAAACCAATATTTTTGTCCGCATCGGCAAGCTCTGCCAGAACATCTTCATAATCAAGCAAAAGCTCAATATCCCATTCGTCGGTAAGCTGATTGGGAATAAAGGGTGAGAAGTAAAGCACCTCCATATTAGCGTTACCACTGGCGGTACGGGCGTTATCTACAATAGCCTTCATATTTGCTTTAAAGCTATCGGCAGTTCTGTCACCCGAACGGTCGTTAACGCCAAAGCCAATCATAATAAGGTCGGGTACTACCTGATTGCCGTTTTCATCGGTCCAAAGAGCTAAACGCTCTGCGATTTTTTCTGCGCCCCAAGGTGAGGATTTGCCGCCCAATGCCAGATTTTTAAAGTTGATCTGACCGGGATAAAGCTCGTTAAGCTTGCCTAAAATCATATCATAAAAGGGCGGTGCATAGGGAGCAACATTCATTGTATAGGTAATAAGATTGTTTTCATTATCGTAAACCTGATGGTTAAGACCACTGGAGCTCCAACCACCCGAAATAGAGTCACCGTAAAGAACAATATTTACCTTTTCACCATTTTCAAGCTTTGCAATAGTGTTATTAAGTGCATCCCTTTGAGATTCGGGAGCAACAGGCTGATATCCGTTTGCAAAGGTTTTGCTATGCTTATATGTAATAGCAACTGCGGTTTTTGCGTGGATAGCATCACCTATGGATTTAAGCCAGGTGTCGGTACTGCCTCTAAGAAGAAATGCATTAACATCAGGCTTAACATTGGTGGTAAGCTCACCCTCATAAACAGGGATTCGACTGCCTGCTAAACGCTTAATGCATCCATCCTCGGTAATTTCAAAGTCAACACCCTTAATATAGGTTACATCCAGACCATAAGAACGAAGAGAAATAACCTCGTCAACGGGGTAAATCAGCTTAACGGTATCCTTACCTGTCATAAACATTGCGGTTTCGTGGTAACGGTGTCGCCCTCCCAGATGTTTTTTAAATAAACATCTGCATTATATTTTGTAAGGTCGCGACCCTCATAATCCTTGCCGTGTGCGGGCTTGCCCTCATCGGCGGCGCCACAATCAATTTTAATTGTGGAATTTGCTGTGGGAATAAAGGAGTACACACCCTTTTCATCCGCTGTAAGAGCTTCGCCTGCAACCGATACTGCAGGAGTAATATCAGGCTCGGTAATTGCAGTAAAGCTATAAGGCTCACCCTTTACGGCAAAGCCGTTCGCGCTGCCGTTTACAGGTACTATTGTTGCAACATTTGTTGCATCTAAGGTAATGTCAAATTTTTCTGTAGGTATAATCATAATATCATCCATATATAATTGAGTATTGTTTTCATCGTCTGTTGATACACTTGAATCGGGATTGTCTACCTTGTAAGTATAACCGAAAACCACATTGTTTGGTACGGTATCACCCGTTTCAAAAACAAATCCTGTTTTGTTCCAGGTTGCTACAGCAATATTATTTGAAGTAATGCTTGTTGTTGAACCTGCCTCCATTGCAACCATTTTATTGCTTGAATTAGGTACAAACAAACCGTAATTAAGGTTGGTTATTGCGGTTCCTGCCACCTTAGTGGTGTAAAGCCAATCAAATCCAATATAGTACAAGGTATTGGGAGCCAATTTAACATCGGTAGAAATCAACTGCCAAGGGGGTTGCATTTTTGAGGATATATTTCCCGTTTTGCTGTAAGTATCACTTGCATACAGATTAGCCCAAGACGCCGTAAGGGGGGCTGCTGAAGTTTCGTTATGAACGGTCCACTTTTGTTTAGCTGAATTAGAGCCATCATAAATTTTCTGCCCGCTTGTGTAGTTTTCAAAGCCGGAATCATTAATAAGATTTTCTGTTGTGAACCTTGCGGCATAATACTCACCCAAGGCTTCAGGTGTTACGGTAGGATTGGTGGTAATAAGAGCGCCTGTTTTATCATACCAGCCGTCAAAGGTGGACTTTGGGTAGGCGTTAGCGGTGTAGCTGCCGTCTGACTTAGTTAAATAACCACCCAACACACCCTTGTTATTTGCCTCAATCAATACAGTGGTGGGTTCGTTGGAATCTTCCCCTAATTCATCACCGCAATTGATATCCACATCGTTACCGTACTCTATGGCATAGGCGCTGGTGACAGTACTTATTACCAAAAGAATACAAAGTAAAATTGCTAAAAGTTTTTTCATAAATATACCTCCTAAAGATTTTTTAACTAAAGTATGCTACACTTTGAAAAATCAAATACAATCTTTCTTCCCTTATTAAAAAGTATATCCTATACGCTTTGCTATTTCAATATAAAAATCTATTTTTTAGATAAAAAGTTGTTTTTTTTAAAACGCCTATTAAGACTTTTAAAAAGCTTCCCAACCGCCATATGGATTGGAAAGCTTTTTGAAAATTAATTTTATTTGTAGAGAGGTCCGTATGCGGCGCAGGCGCGGTAGTCCTGACCTTCCTTATCCATACCGAATGCATTCCAGGCAGCGGGACGGAAGATATCCTTTTCATCCACATTGTGCATACAAACAGGAATACGGAGCATAGAGCAAAGTGTAATGAGATCAGCGCCGATATGACCGTAAGATATTGCGCCGTGGTTAGCGCCCCAATTGTTCATTACATCATATGCGGTTTTAAAGGCGCCCTCACCGGTAACTCTGGGTGCAAACCAGGTGCAGGGCCAGGTGTAATCGGTGCGAGCCCAAAGCTTATCTGAAACCTCATCGGGCAGGGAGATAGTCCAACCCTCGGCAATCTGCAAAACGGGACCAAGACCCTTTACAAGATTAAGGCGAATCATTGTTGCGGGCATCTCAGCAGTAGTAAGAAAACGGCTGGAATATCCGCCGCCACGGAAGTAGCCTAAATCGGCATAGTTCCAGGTGGAATTTTCCAATATTGCCTTTTGGTCGGCTTCGGTAACCTCATACCAAGGCTTCATAACGCCGTTACCGTTTTCGTCCTTGGCGGCACCGTTGGCATCCAGACAGCAAGCGCCCGAATTAATAAGATGAATAAAGCCGTCGGCTTCCTTTGCCTTGCCCTCAATATCATAGCCGGTAACTCGTTTAACTGCATCGCCGCTCCAATAGGTACGAACATCGGCAAACATCTGCGCGCGGTTGGTAAGAAGCTTCATAAATAGCATTCCAAGACCGTTAAGCACATCATTTTCAGTAGCAAGAATATAAGGCTCTCTTGCTCCGTTCCAGTCAAAGGATGTATTAAGCATTGCCTCGGGGAAGTCACAGTTGGGGTAGAAATCGGTCCATTGACGCTGACCCTGAAAGCCTGCGGCAATTGCGTTATGTCCAACCATTTCTTCCTCACAGCCTGCGGGGAGATTTTTATTGCCGTTCATAAGGTCTTTAATAATAACCATCATTTTAACAACAAATTCCCAGTCGCTGTCCTTATGCTCGCGAGAGCGCTGAAGCTCCTCGGGGTTTTTATCAAAGCCCTCAATACAGTTTTCTCTAACCCATTTGTATGCCTTTTCATACTCTGCTTTGTCATATATTTCCTCGGTCATTCTGCGGATGATTTCCACCTCATCAACCGATTCAACACGCATACCAAGGTACTCCTCAATAAATGCGGGGTCGATTATTGAACCGCCAATACCCATACAAATAGAGCCTATCTGCAAATAGGATTTTCCGCGCATTGATGCGGCGGCAACTGCGGCTCTGCCAAAGCGAAGAAGCTTTTCCTTAACATCTTCGGGAATTGAGGTATCGCTCATATCCTGAACATCATGACCATAAATACCAAATGCGGGCAGACCCTTTTGCGCATGGGTTGCCAGTACAGATGCAAGGTAAACCGCGCCGGGGCGCTCGGTTCCGTTAAAGCCCCATACTGCCTTTATTGTTTTGGGGTCCATATCCATAGTTTCTGCGCCGTAGCACCAACAGGGAGTTACGGTAACAGTAATGTCAACACCCTCCTTGCGGAATTTATCGGCACAGGCGGCGGCTTCGCCTACTCTGCCAATTGTGGTATCGGCAATAACTACCTTAACCGGATCGCCGTTAGAATAACGGAGATTGTCACTAAAAAGCTTTGCGGCGCTTTTTGCCATATTCATTGTTTGAACCTCTAAGGATTCCCTTACTTTAAGCACACCGCGGCGACCGTCAATGGTGGGGCGGATGCCTATTACGGGATAATCACCAATAAGTCTGTTTTCTGCCATAAAAATAACCTCCTGAATTCATTTAAAAATAAATAATAATCCATATATATCATAACAGTTGTAAATGAAATTTTCTTGTGTTATAATAGATAAAAAGCATAACAATATCCCGATTTTTTGAATTTAAACCCTATTTTTGCTCTAAAAAACAAAACTTTTTTCTAAGGACGATTATATTATGAAGTTTTATTCCTACCGCGAAAACAAAACCCACGGCACCGAACAGCTACCTGTTGATTACTATAATGTAGATGAGCATCATCCCCGATATGAGATGATTCACCACTGGCACAAGGAATACGAAATAATTTTTGTAAACAGCGGTTGGCTGGAGCTTAAATTAGATGCCGATACTCTTTACCTCCGCGCAGGAGATGTAGTAATTGTAAATCCCGGCGTTATGCATAGTGCTAAGCCAAAGGCAGCTAAATATGAGTGCGTGGTTTTCAGTCCCGATATTGGTATAAAGGGACATCTTTCCCGCTACGAACAGGGCAAGGCTTTGCTTAGCGGAGAAGCAATTCTGCCAATTTTTTTAATACAGGAAAACCCCGCAATAAAGCGAGCGGCAGTTAATTTAAAGCTTGCTATGTCGGGCAGAAAAACAGGCTTTGAGCTTATGGCGCTTTCATCTATATCGGCGCTTTTTTCTGAAGTTATTGAAAAAAATCTTATAATGAAGGCAAGCGAAAAAGCACTAAAATTTTCCGAGCGACTGCTCCCCTTTGAAAATGCAGTTTCATTTATAGAAAAAAACTACTACTCCTCCATTTCTTTAGAAAGGCTGGCAGGCATTGCGGGAATGAGCCGAAAATACTTCAGCGAATATTTTAAAAAGGTTTCGGGCAAAAGTCCTACAGATTTTCTTAATTGTTACCGCATTGAAAGAGCGGCTGAAATGCTTATGCTGGGCGATAAATCTGTAACTGAAATAGCATATGAATGTGGCTTTAACGATTTAAGCTATTTTATAAAAACCTTTAAAAATCAAAAAAACACCACTCCGGCAAGCTATAGGAGGAATTTTATATGAGCGAATACACAAAGCAAATAATTTTTGTAATAGGATTTGGTGTTCTTTTTGCAGTAGCAGCAGTATCGGTAATTTATGCCTTTATAAAAGAACTCAAAAAGCGCAAAGCTGATTATGAAAGACTGGACGACCCAATAAAAAAAGCGCCCACCGAAATAAAAGCCGCAGATGTCACCAATAAATACACCGAGATTGTGCAAACAGGCAGCAGAAAAAATCCTAGCCATAAAGTGGGATTTTTTGTGACCTTTACTTTGGATAACGGGCAAACAATAACCTTTGATGTGGGCAAAAAATCCTTTAAAAGAATAAAAAACGGCTCAAAGGGAAATTTAGCCACCTCTGAGGGCGAATTTATTGATTTTAAATAGGAGATTATTATGCAAATTATTGCGCCTGATTATTATAAAAATTTTAAATGCATTGCCAATAAATGCAAAAACTCCTGCTGTATTGGGTGGGAGATTGATATTGATGATGAAACCTTAGAAATATACAAAAATATTGGCGGTGAGCTTGGTCAGCGGCTTAAAAACAGCATATCTTATAACGGCACACCCCATTTTATAACCGACAAGGCAGACCGTTGCCCCTTTTTAAACCAAAACGGACTTTGCGATATTATTACCGAGCTTGGCGATGACGGCCTTTGCCAGATATGCTATGACCACCCGCGATTCAGAAATTATTTCAGCAACCGAACAGAAATAGGTCTTGGTATTTGTTGCGAGGCGGCAACCGAGCTGATTTTAGGCTCTACCGAAAAAATGACCCTTTTAACCCTTGAGTCAGAGGGCGGAAATGAACTGCCCACTAAGGATGAAAAAACAAAATTATTAAAACGGGACAAGCTTTTTGAAGTATTTCAAAATAGTAATATTACAATAAAATCCAAAATGGAGCAGGCGGCAAGGCTTTACGCCCTACCCGATACCACGCCCGATATAAAAGCCCTTGCAAATTTGCATAGTAGTTTGGAGCGGCTTGACCCTGAGTGGGACGGATACTTAAATTCTGTAAAAAACAAAAACCTAACCGCAGAGGATGTGCTGACAAGGGCAGAAAATAAAATCCCACTGCCAACCGAACAACTGCTTTGCTATTTTACATACCGATACTTTGCCTCTACGGTTGATTCCGCCGCGGCGGTTAAATTTATTCTGCAAAGCACATTTTTTTGCCTTGCAATATGTTATTCTTATTACGGTGATTTATGTTCTGCCGATTTTTTGGATATCTGCCGACGCTATTCCCTTGAGGTAGAATATTCCGAAGAAAATATTGAACTGCTGTTAAATGATAACTGAAGCTGCAAACAAATCAACAAGTCCCACTTTAAATAAGCAATGGACTTAAATTTAATACATATATATAATTTATCTGCAATTTAAGGGTCATTTGTTATGATACAATAGATAGGTAACAGTAAAAATAGAAAAAACAACTCAAATGTGTTAAGATGTAAAGTGACCAAACAAAACATCAGCACAAAGGAGTTGTTTTTCCAATGAAAAGTATAACACCAAAAGCCCACTTT
>JAGAOS010000050.1 GCA_017623575.1 Clostridia bacterium | reverse complement strand
CTGCGACCTGAAATATGCAGAATTTCTGGTGGCTTTCGCGTGCGATGATGGCGGCGAGGCTGTCGCCTGCTGACATCAGCAATCCGAAAAACGCCGAAATAATGCTATTTCAGGCGTGTTCGGATACTCCTCCTCTGCTTAAAATGCTTTTAAAACAGGGAATACATACGTTCTTTTCTATAAGTATTTGGTGTGACACCAACTTTAGATTTGAACATCTTAATGAAATATGCAGTTGATGAGAAGCCCGATTTCCACGCGATTGTGTTAATAGGCTCGTTGGTTGTAATAAGCTTTTTCTTCGACATTTTTATACGATATGAAATCAAGTATTGATGGAGTGATAAGCCCGTATGCTCTTTAATCATTTGGCTTAAATAGTACGGATGATAACTGAACAATTTGGCAATTGATTCGTTAGATAATGTTGCATCAGAGTAATTCTCGTGAATGTAGTTAAGTATTGGGAGAAGTCGGTCGGAATTGTGGTTTTTTTCAATACTTTTAATTATTTCGATAAGACAAAACTTTAATAAAGCGGATGACGTTTCTCTATACATTGGATTTTGAAGAAGAAATTCTTCGCTGCATTTGTCTAAAAAGGGTGCAATGGATGGGACTTGTTTTGAAATTATTGAAGTAAACTCTTGGGGCATAGGGTAGGAGATTAGCTTTTCAGGTACAAAGTTGTCGGCGGAGTCTGTACCCAAAGATTTTGTCCTTTGGCAAAAGGTATTAACTAAGTCGAAATTTATAACTGTTGTAATGAAGCGGTCACAACTTTTATCGGGATAAAAATGATATTTTGTACCCGATGGGAAATATAGAGCGGTATTGTTTTTAAAGGTATATTCCAAACCGTTTGCCACAATGTGGCCGTGACCTTCTTTGATGAAAAACAACCTACAGTCATAGCAAATACTATCAAAGTCTTTTTGTACGTGATGATAGTGTGTTGCAGCATAGCGTATGTGAGGATTGATATCTGATAATTTCATAGAACTTTCCTTTGATTTGTTATATTTTTGCTTGGTTTTCTATAACATTATACTACAAATTTGTTATATAATCAACATAGAATTTAATAAAATGACGAGGTATAGTGATGGTATTGCAAAATTCGGTTTTAAAAACGGGCTTTGAATTGGTTTATAAAAATGATTTATTCAAGTGTGCGTTTATAACTCAAAACGAGCAATATGCACCAGGTAAAATATCTTGCCTAAAACGTCACAATAAGTCAGATGAAATTTTTGTATTGATTCAAGGTAAAGCTGTGCTATTAACCGGAGAACAGACTGATGGTGAATATGATGCAACCGAATTGCAATTCGGAAGATCTTATTGTGTGACGGCGGGTACGTGGCATTACATGGCAGTTTCAGATGATGCAAAAGTTTTTGTTGTAGAAAATGCAGACGTATCAAAAGAAAATACTGATGAACTTAATATAGAAGAACAAAATATAATTTTGGCGGTGTGATATGAAATATTCAGTAGGTTATCAATTGAGAGAAGACCCTGAGTTTTTGCAAAGCATTGTTCGGAATAAAAAACAAATCCATGAGGTTTATTTCTCGTGGGGAGACTTTGCAAACGGGCGCAACAGTCAATTAAGACAAAGCAATTTAACGCCATGGGAAGCGCAATTGAAACAAGAGACAGAGCTTCGTTTATTGTCATCACAGGGATTGAAATTTAATTTGTTATTTAACGCGACTTGTTATGGAAAAGATAGTCAATCTAAAGCATTTTTTACTAAGATTGGCGAAGCCGTGCAATATATACAACAAAATATAGGACTTACAAGCATTACCACAACCTCACCGTTAATAGCAAAGTTTATTAAAGAAAATTTTGACGGTATAGACGTAAGAGCTTCTGTAAATATGTCCATTGGTACCATTGAAGGAATGGAGTACATAAAAAAATATTTTGACAGTTTTTATCTAAAGCGTGAATTGAACAGAGATTTTAAAGCAATTTCAAATTTGAAAAAGTGGTGTGACCAAAACGGAAAAGTGTTATACGCTCTGGCAAACAGCGGTTGCTTAAATAATTGTTCGGCACACGTTTTTCACGACAACCTGGTATCGCACGAGAGTGAGATTGCTGCTATGGATAATGGTTATAGTTTTGAAGGTGTTTGCCGCCAATATCTTTCTGATGAAAAAAATCTATCTTCTTTACTCGATAATACCAATTATATCAGACCTGAGGATATCCATCATTATGAAGGAATCTTTTCTGTAATGAAACTTGCAACAAGAGTTAGTATGTATCCCGAAAGAATTATAAAAGCATATCTTGAAGACCGGTCTTACAGTGGAAGTATTTTAGACTTATTAGAACCAAATCATACCGGATTGCTATATCCGAAACTATTAGAAAATAAAAAAATCATTAGTGCGATAAAAAACAATAAATTGATTTATTCCAATTTAGAAGAAGCACTTATTAAATTGGAATATGAAATATAAAGGAGGATATATATGCTTACCAGTGAAATGATCAAAAAAGCAGCGTATGAGGCAGGCGCTGACAAGTGCGGTATTGGGCCTATGTCCCGTTTCGAAGGTGCTCCACCCGAGATGGATCCAAGAAAACTTTTCCCAAACGCAAAAAGTTGTATTGCATTCGCTTTTAGAATTCCAAGAGGTGTTCAAAGGGGTATTGAAGAGGGAACTCAGTTTTATCAATATCCATCTATGGCATATGGCGGCATAAATGAAATTTATGCTCCGGCTGTACTCTACCATGTGGGTAAAGTTATTGAAGATGAAGGCTATGAGGCTGTAGTTTACCGCAATACAGGTGCTCGCGGTGTTGTTTCGGATATGGATGGTAGTCCCGGAAACACACTCTCGCCTGAAGAACAAATTGAAGTTAGTCAACACGCTAAAGATAAGACCGCTCACCATAGAAGCGTTCAGTTCACACGCGAAGTTGAAGATGGAAAGGTACCACCTGATTTACAGTTCCAATTTCGTCTTGCCGCAGTTGCTTGCGGTCTTGGAGAAATAGGTTGGAGTAAAATGTTACTTACTCCCGAGTTTGGACCGCTTCAACGTGTTGCATTTATTTTTACCGATGCAGAACTTGAATATGATGAAATGTATAACGGCGAACCACTTTGCAGAAAATGCGGTGCCTGTGTGCGTGAATGCCCCGGCAGTTGTATTCCCGCTATTAATTCAGGTAAGACAATAACTGTTAACTTAGCAGGTAAGATATGTGAGTGGGGCGACATTGATATGTGGCGCTGCTATGCGTTTTATACCCACGGCGGCAGATATTATAATCCTTTCGTACCGAAGGAAGTTTTCGATAAGAACGAAAACGGTATGCTTGACTTGCTTGAAGGTGTAACTGACGAAGCAAATGAAAAAGAAGTTATGAAGGTATATACTTCGCTTGAAAAGTATTTTCCAAGCTGGGTAGGTTACAATATGGCGAAGTGCGGCGGTTGTATCAGAGCTTGTGTAAGTATGCTTGAGAAAAAAGGCGGATGTATGGAAGGACGTTTTAAACAGCCTTTGCGTACCGGTAAAGCTTGGAAAATGGATAGATAAGGAGGGGCGAATTGTGACTGCTGAATTTATAAAGCAAAAAGCAAAAGAACTAGGTGCTACTATATGTGGTATCGGTAACGTTGAACTTTTAAGAGATGAGGATGCAAGACGCAATCCTTTCTGCATCTTACCAGGTGCAAAATGCATAATTGGATTTGGTATAAAAATTCCGAGAGGACTTTATAATGCTATGGATAGAAATTCACAGTATTATAACTATACTAATCTCGGCGTTAAGTACATAGATGAAACATTTGCTGAAATTTTTCTTTTAAAAATGGGCGGACTTATAGAAGATGAAGGCTATGATGCTTGTCTTCAAAGAAGTATTCCCGGCTTTAAAATTAAAGGTGATAAATCTACCAATCCGGAAGTAAACAAAATATTTGAATTACAGTTTGCTTCGCCCGTATCACCCGATAAGCCGGTTCCGGATGTAATTATTGATTACAATAAGGCGGCTGAGGTTTGCGGGCTTGGTAAAACAGGTATTCACGGCAAGGTTATTGCTCCTAAATACGGTACGTTTATGAGATACGTATTTATCATTACAGATATGCCTCTTGAGTTTGATGAGCCCTTCACTGAATCTATTTGCGATAATTGTGGCGAATGTATAAATGCTTGTCCGGGTAAGGCGGTTACTCCTGACGGTGTGGACAGCTGGCAATGCAGCGTATACTACAGGGGAGCTCATAAATCTAATCCGTTTATGACTGATAACTTTTTGAAGGACCACCCTGAAAGAGAAATGATTTTAAACGGCGAGAAGCATTTTGATAGCGATAGCGCTAAAGAGATATACAGCTCTCTCGACTTTTTGCCTAACACCCAATTCGGTTATGTGCCTTGTCTTTGCGGTAAGGCTTGTGAAATGGTTTGTTATAAGCATCTTAAGGAGGTAGGAAAGCTATGAGAGAAAAAATAATTGAAATAGCAAAAAAATATGATGCCGATATAGTTGGCTTTGCGCCTACTTCACGTTTTGATAAGAACGATCCGATTTTTAAGATTTTTCCGCAAACTAAAACGGTTATAGGTCTTGGTTTCCGTGTGCTTCGTGGAATTTATCGCGGTATTGAAGAAGGTACTACATATTATCAGTATACCACAATGGCTGTAGAAAACCTTGAAGAAACAGTAATGCCACTTGCCCTTATCAACGTATCTAATTACATCGAAGAAGAAGGCTTTGAGGCTATTCCGCAAAGAAAAAATCCTTTGATTTTAAACGAAGAAGGAACAACTAACCCTGAGGTTGACTATACAGACGTATACCACGGTGTAAAGGCTGAAAACCAACTTGATTTTACAAACTGTGCAGTACAGTGTGGTTTAGGCGAAAGAAGTATGATTGGTTCTATTTTGACCAAGGAATACGGTCCGTTTATCAGATATTGCTTTATTTTAACAGATGCTGAAATAGAACCGACTCCACTTCTTACAGATAATATTTGTGACAAATGCGGCGAATGTATAAAGGCTTGTCCCGGAAATGCAATAGACAAAAATGGTGAAACGGATAGTTGGCGTTGTGCGGTTTATTATAATGGTGCAAACGGTTCGAAAAATCCGTTTATGCCACCCGATGCTTTCCCCAATTTTGAAAACAGGATGGATATTATAAACGGTACCGCGGAATTTAATTCCGAAGAAGCTAAAGAAATTCTTGACAGCATATATTTCTATCCCCCTGCAAAGCATTCCTATCGCGCGTCTATTTGCGGTAGAGCCTGTGACCGTGCTTGTTATATTCATCTTGAAGAAAAAGGCGTTCTTACAAAGAGCTTTAATAAAAAGTTCCGTGAAAAAGAAGACTGGAAGCTTAGTACTAAACAATTTGAAACCCAAAAACGCGAAAAAGAATGGGATTTTGGAGGCAACAAATAGTGAAAGAAAAAATTAAGATAGCAGTCATTGGATGCGGAAGATTTAGTCCGAGTTTTGTACCATTGTTCAAGGCGCATCCTTTTGTAGAGAAGGTTTATGTGTGTGATGAGAAAAGAGAACGCGCAGAAAATTTCTCTGAACGTTTTGGCGTAGATATTATTGATAGTTTTGAACAGGCACTTGAATCGGATGAAATTAATAGTATAGCAATTTTCACACAACGTTTCAAACATGGTGAAATGGTAATTGCAGCACTTAAAGCCGGAAAGCATGTATATAGTGCTGTTCCGTGCTCACTTAGTGTAGATGAAATTATCGAAATAGAGAAACTCGTGCGCGAGACACAGTTAACTTATTCTATGGGAGAAACCGGTTACTATCGTGCAGCTGCCATTTTTTGCCGTAGAGAGTTCGCTAAGGGAACCTTTGGTAAATTCACTTATGCTGAAGCACATTACAATCATGATATTAGAAATATGGAAAGAAGTTTTAGAAGTTCAGGTGGAGACGAGTGGAGAAAATATGCCGGAATTCCGCCGATGTATTATCCAACCCATTCTACAGCTATGATTTTAAGTACAATGCCCGGCGTGTATGCCAAGAAGGTAATAGCACTTGGCTTTAGTGGAAGTCCAAGAACCGATATTTTTGGTGTGGAAGGACAAAATTTATACAATAATCCATTTTCTAATACTACAATGCTTTTAGAATTATCCAATGGTGGTATTGCAAGAGTGAGTGAAAACCGCTGTGTGGGTTGGAAAGCACCGGAAACATATATTTCTCAGTATTATGGAACTGATGGCGGTTATGAATTTTCTGTTGCACATCATAGTTTGGCTCATTGGGACCCTGAACGTCCCGGAAAAGTAATTATGGAAGATGTAACTAAGGAACTACAACCTAAATGTATTTCTGATGTGCTTTATTCTGATTATGCAGATACAATTCAAAAGATTGCAGATGGAGCAGACTTCTATGATACTGTTCCAATTCAACCTGTAGAACGTTTGCCCGAAGAATTTAAGGGAATAAGAAACGGGCATAATGGTACGCATCATTTCTTGATAGATGATTTTTGCAGAGCGGTGGAAACCGGAAAACTTTCTCCCACTAATATTTGGCAGGTTGCAAGATATAATATTCCGGGATTATTAGCACACGAGTCTGCTTTGCAAGGCGGTGTTGCAATAGATGTACCGGATTTGGGCGAACCGCCTGAAGATTGGGAAGTTTTGTGGTCTTAATTGAACTTGTGTTTAGTTGATTTGTTTTCGAAAGAGAATTTCCACCTTTATGTTTCTTGAAGCTCGAAATTATGCTAAATTCACCTTCACTTCTTCCACCGGTTTGACAAACAGATTTGCGGTTTATAAGGCCGTCCCCAGACGGGGAAGGGGGACCGCCGAACGGCGGTGGAAGGGGAGATTTTTCACAGCAGAAAGCCCTTAACAAAGCGGTTTGTGACGGTTTTTCAACCCTTCCCCCAGCGTACGCTGGGCCCCCTTCCCTGTCTAGGGACGGCCTCCGCAGTCACATCTTCAAACATTAATTTATCTGTCTAATATATTTATAAACATAAAAATCTGCAACGAAATGGCTTTTCTATCCTTTTATTGCAGATTTTTCATTTTATTTTATTTGTATTTTAAGGTTTTAATAAACTTTGTTTTTTTACAGCCCCCTTTGTACTATTTATGGGCAGTGTTGCTGTATAGCAGGAAACATCCGTAATGGTTTCGCCATCTATCTGCAACGAAACAGGTCTATCAAACTCAACAGTTATTTTGCATATAATGTAACGGTAAATCGGCAGCCGCCCGTTACATTTTCGGCAGTAATATCTCCGCCGTCTATGTTAAGAATCTGCTTTACAAGAGCAAGCCCCAAGCCGTTGCCTTCCGATTTATGGGAGGTGTCTGCCTGATAAAATTTATCAAACAAATGCTTCTTCGCCTCATCAGATAAGCCTTCGCCTTGGTCTGTAACACTGAAAATGAATTTATCTTTTTGGTTTTGCAGCCGTATGGTGACAATACTGTTTTCGGGTGTGAATTTTATAGCGTTACCAATAAGATTGCTCCAAATATGCCGCATTATAATTTCGTTGCCGTTATATTTGACACTGTCAAGCTCAACATCCAATTCAATGTTTTTTGGCGCCCATGCGGTTTCAAGCGCCACAATGGTTTCCCTTATTTGTTCATCCAAAGAAAAAAGCTCCCGTTTTGCCTGAATGGATTGATTTTCAATTTTGGAAAGCAGTAATATATTGCTGACAAGCGAGGATAAACGCCCTGTGTTAAAGAGTATTTTTTCTACATATTCCTTTTGGTCATCATCCAGATTTTCACACCCCTGCAAAAGGGTGGAGTACCCCTCAATAGCATTGATGGGTGTTTTAAATTCGTGAGATACATTGGATATAAAGTCGGTTTGAAGAATTTCGGTGGCTTTAAGCTCGTTTGTCATCAAATTAAAGCCGGCATATAGTTCCTTTATTTCGCCTGAGGACGATTTATCTGTATCAAGCTGTATGGTAAAATCCCCGTTTGCGACCTTATCCATTGCCTGACGCAGATTCTTTACGGGATTGAAAAAGGCTTTTGAAATTATGGCGGTCATTACGCCACCGACAACCACGCTGACAATAATCAGCTCCAACGGAAGCGGAATGTTCCAGTTTGGATTTAATGTATGTGCAATATTATCCAGCAAAAAAGCAAGACCTACACACGCCAGTAATTCCACCTGCACCCAGATCACCATTCGTACCCTGAGGGTCAGGCGTTCTTTTTTTCGGTTGCGAATTCGTTCAAAGGCTTGTCTTGTTTTCATATTTTTACCACCTTGTAACCAACACCACGCATTGTTACAATTTTAAAATCCTTATTATTTTTAAAGCGCTCTCTGAGTCTGCCAATGTGAACATCAACAGTATGGGTATCACTTTCGGTATCATAACCCCAGACATCATCCATAAGCTGCTGGCGGGTGAAGATGCGACCGGGGAAGGACACCATTTTATATAAAAGCATAAACTCCTTTTGTGGTAACACTATGCTTTCGCCCTCACAAGATACCGTAAACATATCACACTCAAGCACGGTGCCCCCTATAGTTTGCTTGCGTTCGTTTATCATCTGCGCACGGCGAAGAAGCGCCCCAACCCTAAGCACCATTTCATTAACATTTATAGGCTTTACCATATAATCATCGGTTCCCGATATAAAGCCCTTGCGCATATCGTCAAAGGCATCTCTTGCGGTTATCATTAAAACCGGCGTGGTGTTGCCCGCTTCACGAAGAAGGCGCACAAATTCATAGCCATCCATAACAGGCATCATAATATCTGAAATAATAAGATCATAATACTCGGCATCAATAGCATCCAAGGCTTCCTTGCCGTTACCAACTTCTTTTACGGTGTAACCGTTTTTAATAAGAACATGAGCAAACAATCTGCGTAGCTCGCGGTCATCCTCTGCAATTAGAATTTTAAGCATTTTCTTCATCCTTTAATCCAAGGTTTACATCTACATTCTAACATTTTACAGCGTTTTTTTCAACTCACTATCAAATGAAGTTCAACAATTGTTGAACTTTAATTGAAGAATAGTTGATATTTGGGGTTTATACTATAATATTGGGTATTATGTAGATATAGAAGGGTAGATATATTTTGAAGAAAAAGCAAAAAAGACCTTGGATTTTCAGAGTCATTAAATATTTAGTTCGTTTGTTTTATCCCAAAACAGAGGTTGTTGGTTTGCAGAATATGCCCGACGAGCCTGTTGTTATTGTAGGAAACCATACTCAAATGCACGGGCCTATTGCTTGCGAATTGTATTTTCCTGAAAATTATTATACTTGGTGTGCGGGGCAGATGATGAAACTAAAAGAAGTTCCGGCATATGCATATAAGGATTTTTGGTCGCAAAAAGCCAAAAATCACAAGACCGTTTTTTAAGCTGGTATCTTACATAATTGCGCCTCTGTCCGTTTTGATTTTTAACAATGCACGAACCCTTGCTGTTTATAAAGATAATCGTATTTTAAGCACCTTTAAAGAGTCGATTGCTAAATTGAAGGATGGCAACAGTGTTATCATCTTTCCTGAACACAATAAAAAGCATAATAATATTATCTATGACTTTCAAGAGGGCTTTGTAGATATTGCGCGGCTTTACTATAAGCGCACAGGCAAGGAGCTTTTATTTGTTCCCCTTTATATAGCGCCCAAGCTTAAAAAGATGTATTTAGGTAAACCAATAAAGTTTTGTGCCGATACACCTATCGCCGAGGAGCGCCGCCGTATTTGTGATTATCTTATGAACGAAATTTCCAATATTGCTTACGGTTTGCCGGAGCATACCGTTGTACCTTATAGAAATATTCCTAAAAAATATTATCTTAAAAACATAAAGGAGAATATTGATGAGAAAAATCCAGGTTGATTACCGTCAGTTCCGCTTTTCAAAATTAAATACACCGCAGTTTTCCCATCTTAAGCTTCTTCTTGGCTGGGTTGGATATTTTATTTTGTATTTCTTAACAGAAAATCTGATTCCTGTAGAAAAATGTCATATTATCCACACTGCGCTTGATGATATTATTCCTTTTTGCGAATGGTTTTTGTTGCCCTATGTATTTTGGTATGCATTGATTGTTTTTTCGCTTGGCTACTTTGCGCTATATGATATAGATAGCTTTAAAAAACTGCAGACTTTTATTATTATCACGCAGATTTGCGCAATGATTGTATATATCGTATATCCGAACTGCCAAAACCTTAGACCTGCCGAATTCCCAAGAGATAACTTTTTGACCGATTGCATTGGCTTTTTATATGCCTTTGACACAAATACAGGTGTATGTCCGTCACTTCACTGCGCCTATTCTATTGGTATTGCTTCTGTTTGGCTTAAAGCAAAGGATGTGTCTTGGATTTGGAAAGCGTTTGTTGTAATTGCCGTTATTTTAATCTGCCTTTCTACTATGTTTATAAAACAACACTCGGCAGCAGATTTCTTTGCGGCATTACCTGTGTGTCTGCTTGCGGAAATATTGGTATTTAAAGTCTTTTACAAGAAAAAAGCATAGCTTTAAAAAAGGGTGGTTTTATGAGCGTTAGCATCAGGGAAGTTACATTAAAAAAAGATTTAAAAAAGTGGATAGAATTTCCAAATTCGCTTTATAAGAACAACGAATATTTTGTTCCGTTTTTGGCAACCGACGAAATGGAAACCTTTTCACCCGACAAAAATCCGGCATATGATTTTTGCGAAACAAAACTTTTTTTAGCATATAAAAACAATAAAATTGTTGGTAGAATAGCGGGTCTTATTAACCACGCATATAATAAAAAATGGGATAAAAACGCAATCCGTTTTACCCGCTTTGATTTTATTGATGATTATGAGGTTTCAAAAGCTTTATTCCAAAAGGTGGTTGATTGGGGAAGGGAAAACGGACTTACCGAAATTATGGGACCGATTGGCTTTACCGATATGGATCACGAAGGTATGCTGATTGAAGGCTTTGAGGAATTTAACCTTTCCATTACTTTTTATAACCATCCATATTACTTGGAGCATATGGAACGCTTGGGGCTTGAAAAGGATATTGATTGGTTTGAGTACCGCATTGAAGTCCCTGAAAGCTTAGACCCTCGCTTTGAAAAAATCGCCAATCATCTTATTAAGAAAAACGGTTATCAGGTAGTTACATATAACAACCGCAAGGTGCTGTATAATGACGCCTTGGAGGCCTTTAAGATTATTGATATTGCTTTTTCAAAGCTATATGGCACAGTGCCGCTGACTCCCGAAGTTATAAAACACGCCATTGATGGATATGTGCCTGTGGTTAATCTTGATTATGTTTGCTCAGTAAAGGATAAATGCGGTAATATCATCGGCTTTGGTGTACTTGTTCCGTCAATTGCAAGGGCGCTTAAAAAGTCAAACGGCAAAATGCTTCCTTTAGGCGTGTTTCGATTACTTAAAGCCTTAAACGGTAAAAACGATACTTTGGAAATGTTTTTTGTAGCCGTAAAGCCAGAGTATCAATCGCTTGGTATTCCGGCAATTTTAATTAATACCTTAACGCCTAAAATTATAGAAAACGGTGTTAAATATTGCGAAACAGGGCCTATGCTTGAAACCAATACTGCAATACACAGTATGTGGCGATATTTTGAAAAACGCCAGCACCGTCGCCGCCGCTGTTATATAAAGACCATTTAATATTATAGTTTTACAAAACATTTTAAAAAGAGTTTATTGAAAAAATAACAGGAATCCATATAAAGCAATCAAAAAAGACCACTAACTCCGTTCGGAATTATTGGTCTTTTAATACCTATTAAAGCTGATTTAATATATCCGCTTTCTTTTGAATATACTGTTCTTCTGTAATAATACCGTTTTCAAACTGCTGTTTAATGGATATTAAATCTTTTTCTAACGGAGAAATATTTCTCTTTTCAACTGCAAAGTTCCAAAAGATAATATATGCAAGGCAAGACAATATGCCTGCAAGGTTAATAAGACAGCTTAATAAAATTAAGATATTAAAAGAACCATTAGCAAATGCAGAAAATATAATATCTGTTAACGCAGGAACAATTGAAATAAAAGAGCCTATAATTACTAACTTCTTTGATGTTTTTAAATACTTGAAATTTGTAAAACAATCAACAATTAAAAAAACCGAAATACCAAGACCGATTACTTTTAAAATAAAGGTAAGTACTGCGGCAACGGTATGACCAAATAGTATATACAAGGTGTAATTTTTTGAATAACCCATTGTTTGTATAAAAGAAAACAAACTAAGTGTTAATGAAACTATATACGATATTGGCAATAAAATTTGAGTTTTCTTTGTTCCGTAAAAATTATATGTATAAATCAAGAATAAGGTAATGGGTATTGAGGAAATAACAATGCCTAAAATTAAAACTAAAATTTCAGCTGTATCGTAATATTGAAATTCATATACAGCACTCAAAGCAATATTATATACTACCCTTAAAAATGCATAAGCAACTAAATATATTATAGAAAACAACTGAACAAACTTTATGGGATTTTCTTTTATTTTACTCATTTCAAGCTCTCCACTTTCTGTTGATATTCTTCATCTGTAATTAAACCTTCTGCTTTCCATTTGTTGAGAGTTTCAAGCTTGTCAGACAATTCTTTGCTAACCTTATTGCAAATAGGACAAATATTTTCGCTTATCATATTACCGCAACCATCACATCTCCATTGATGATTTGGCGTTTGAACAGAATTTATGAAAGTATTATTACTTGTATTGTTGGGTTTTTCCGGTATCTTATTACCTTGCTTTACTAATATATCACTGTTTTCAATCAATTGACCAAAGCCGTAAGTTATAAAAGAGCCTATCCACGAACCAAGAGAACCGAATATCATAGTAAGAATTCCTACAAAAGCAGTATCTTCATCTTGAACCATTAAAACAAAACCAATAATAACCGATGCTATAATACCTATCCAACAAATAACCTGTGCTAATGTTTTAATTTTATTTCCTATGTTATCAAACATACCTTTAACCACCTTTAAAAGTTTTTATTTATTGTACCATACAAGATATTGATTTTCAATATTTTCCCGTAAAGACTTTAGTGCAAATATTGATTTTTAAGAAAAAAGGAAGTATATTAAGAAAATGGTATAAATTTTGCTATTCTGCGATTATTGTATAATATATTTATCCTTTAAAACACTTGTAATTTGCTAAAATTTGGGGTATAATATTATGTTGGAAAAGGAGTGCGGAAAATGGATATTAAGGTTGGCGACAAAATTATAATGAAAAAGCCACACCCGTGTGGTGATAACCGCTTTACCGTACTGAGAATTGGTATGGATTTTAAATTGCGTTGTATGGGCTGTGGTCACGAAATAATGGCTCCCCGCTCCAAAATAGAAAAACGCATAAAAAGTATTATAGTTTAAGGAGTAAAGTATATGTTAGAAAAGCTTAAGGTAGTTGAAAAGCGTTACACCGAAATCGGCGAGGAGCTTATGCTTCCCGAAACCGTTTCGGATAATAACCTTTACAAAAAGCTTATGCAGGAGCACAAGCACCTTACCCCAATTGTTGAAAAATACCGCGAATACATTGCCGCTGAAGCCTCTTATGAAGAGGCTAAGACCTTGCTGGATGAGGGCGGACTTGATAAAGATTTTAAAGAGCTTGCTGAAGAGGAGCTTAAGGATTCCAAAGAAAAAATGGAACAGTATTTTGAGGAGCTTAAAATACTGCTTTTACCCCGCGACCCCAACGATGATAAAAATGTTATTATTGAAATCCGTGGCGGCGCAGGCGGTGAGGAGGCTGCCCTTTTTGCCAACTCCCTTATGCGTATGTACACAATGTATGCCGAATCCCGCCGTTGGAAGGTAGAGGTTTTAAATCTTAACGCAACCGAGCTTGGCGGTGTTAAGGAGGTAAGCTTTATGGTAAGCGGTGACGGCGCCTACTCCCGTTTTAAGTATGAAAGCGGTGTGCATAGAGTTCAGCGCGTTCCCGAAACAGAAACCTCCGGTAGAATTCATACCTCCACCGTAACCGTTGCCGTACTTCCCGAAGCGGAGGAAGTGGATTTTGAAATTAATCCCACCGATTTACAAATTGATACCTACCGTTCCAGCGGCGCGGGTGGTCAGCATGTTAATACAACCGATTCGGCTATCCGTATAACCCACATCCCCACCGGTGTTGTTGTTGAATGTCAGGACGAGCGAAGCCAGTATAAAAACAAAGATAAGGCTATGAAAATCCTTCGCAGCCGTCTTTTAGAAGCTGAAATGCAAAAGCAAACCGAGGCCATTGCAGGCGAGCGTCGCGCTCAGGTTGGTACGGGTGACAGAAGTGAAAGAATCCGTACCTACAACTATCCTCAGGGTCGTGTTACCGACCACCGCATAGGTCTTACCCTTTACAAAATTGATCAGATTTTAAACGGCGATTTAGATGAGGTTGTTGATGCGCTTATAACCCATTACCGCGCCGAAATGCTTAAATCTGAAAGCTCAGAAGGTTAAGTGATATTATGAAAACCAAGCTCCTTTACGCTAAGGACATAACCGCAACTCTACAAATTAATGAGGCTGCCGATATTTTAAAAAACGGCGGTCTTGTTGCCGTTCCTACCGAAACGGTATACGGTCTTGCGGCATCCGCACTTAACGAAAAGGCAGTTGCAAATATTTTTAAGGCCAAGGGGCGCCCTAATGATAACCCCCTTATAGTTCATATTGCCGATTTCAGCGAGCTTGATAACATAGTCGCAGAGGTCAGTGACCTTGCAAAGGAATGTATGGATGCCTTCTGGCCGGGTCCCTTTACAGCGGTACTCCCCAAAAAGGATATTATTCCAAATGCAGTTTCGGGTGGACTTAACACCGTTGCGGTGCGTATGCCCGCCAATGCCGTTACTGCCGAAATTATAAAAAAATCGGGGTTGCCTCTGGCGGCTCCGTCGGCAAATACATCGGGCGCGCCAAGTCCCTCCACCCCATACCATGTTATTGAGGATTTATCAGGCAAAATTGATGCCATTGTGGTATCGGGCGATTGCGAGGTTGGTGTGGAATCTACCGTTGTTTCCTTTGCGGTAAATCCCCCCAGACTTTTACGACCGGGCGGAATTACGGTTGAGCAGTTAAAAGAGCTTATCCCCGATTTGGTTATTGACCCCGCCGTTACCGCCGAGCCCGAAAAGGGTGTAAAGGTGGCATCACCGGGAATGAAGTATAAGCATTATTCCCCCAAGGCAAATACAGTTATGGTGGCAGGCTCAGAGCAAGCCTTTGCCGATTTTTGCAACAAAAATCAGGATATTGACCTTGCTCTTTGCTTTGATGAGGATATCCCTCTTTTAAAAATTCCTTACATATCCTTAGGCAAAAAAGCCGACCATAGCAAACAGGCAGAATTGCTTTTTTCTGCCCTTAGGGATATTGATAAAAGAAAATCCAAAGGCGCGGTAATTCACGCTCCCACAAAAGAGGGGATGGGTCTTGCCGTTTACAACAGGCTTATACGCGCCGTAGGGTTCAAGGTGATTGAGTTATGAAAATAATTGGTCTTACAGGCCCCAGCGGAACGGGTAAAACCACCCTTTCTGAGGTTGCAAAATCCCTTAACTATGCAATAATTGATTGTGATAAGGTTGCAAAAGAGGTAACAAATAATCCCGAGCTTTTAAATGCTCTTGAAGCTGAATTTAAAAATGTTGTTATAAACGGAAAATTAAATAGAAAAGCGTTGGCAACAAAGGCTTTTGCCACAAAGGAAGCAACCGAAAGGTTAAACAGCATAATGTTGCCAATTATTGTAAATGCTATTAATGAAAAAATCATCTCACATAAAAATGCAGGCGCTGAATTTCTGCTTTTAGATGCTCCCACCCTTTATGAAAGCGGTGAGGACAGGCAGTGCGATGCTGTAATAGCTCTGCTTGCAGATGAAAAAATTCGTGCCGAGCGCATAAAAGCAAGGGATAATTTAACCCCCGAACAGCTGGAAAGCCGTTTAAAAGCGGCGAAACCTGATAATTTTTATAAAGAGCGGGCAGAATACATATTATATAACAACGGAGATTTAAATGAGCTTAGAGCTGAGGCAACTAAAATTTTAAAACAGATAAAGGAGATATGATTTATGGAAACAAAAGAACTTAAAGAAATGCTTTTTAACAAGCGTAAAAACGGTTATTCGGTTATAACCGATGAGGTTAAAACCGCCGCCTTTGATTTTGCCGAGGGCTACAAAAACTATCTTAACAACTCCAAAACCGAGCGCAGAGCCGTAAAAACATCGGTTGCTATGGCAGAAAAGGCAGGCTTTAAGGAGTTTGACCCCAAAGCAAGCTACAAGGCAGGCGACAGACTTTATATAAATAATCGCGGTAAAGCCGCCGCATTTATAGTTGTAGGTGAGGCTGATATTGAGCTTGGCGCCACCGTTACTGCCGCTCATATTGATTCTCCCCGACTTGATTTAAAACCCAACCCCCTTTATGAGGATATTGAGCTTGGTATGCTTAAAACACATTATTACGGCGGTATTCGCAAATATCAGTGGACAGCCGTTCCCCTTGCCATTCACGGTGTTTTTGCCAAAAAGGACGGCACCACCGTTGATGTTACCATTGGCGAGGATGAAAACGACCCCATTTTTGTAGTAAATGATCTTCTTCCTCACCTTGCGCAGGAGCAGAGCAAACGCCCCTTATCACAAGGAATAAGAGGCGAGGAGCTTAATGTTCTTATTGGCAGTATGCCCTTTAAGGATGATAGCGAAAGCGAGCTTGTTAAGCTTAATCTTTTAAACATCCTTTATGAAAAATACGGAGTTACCGAAGCCGATTTTCTTTCTGCCGAGCTGGAGTGTGTTCCCGCCTACAAGGCAAAGGATTTAGGCTTAGACCGTTCTATGATAGGTTCCTACGGTCACGATGACCGCGTTTGCGCTTACCCTGCTCTTATGGCAATTTTAAATGCAAAGAACCTTAAAAAGACGGCTATTTGCATTTTAGCCGATAAGGAGGAAACAGGCTCTGACGGTAATACAGGTCTTAATTCTGATTTCCTTTATCATATAATGGATGACCTCTGTCGCGCAAAGGGCAAAAGCACTACACTTGCACTTCGCAGAAGCGTTTGCCTTTCTGCCGATGTTAACGCCGCTACCGACCCCACCTTTAAGGATGTTATGGAGCCGCGCAACGCATCCTACCTTAATTACGGTGTTGTTATTACCAAATACACAGGCTCGGGCGGTAAGGGTGGCACATCTGATGCCTCTGCCGAATATGTAGGTAAGGTTCGCTCTATGCTGGATAAAAATGAAATTGTATGGCAGATTGGTGAGCTTGGCAAGGTGGATGCAGGCGGCGGCGGTACCGTTGCAAAGTATGTTGCCAATTTAGGGCTTGATGTTGTGGATTTAGGTGTTCCAGTGCTTTCTATGCACGCTCCCTTTGAAACGGTATCCAAGCTGGATGTTTATATGGCTTATCTTACTATGGAGGCTTTTCACAAAGAATTTTAATCTTTAAAATAAGCAGGAAAGGGTCAAAAGCTCTCTTAGTCGGGCATACCAATAGGTAAGCTCACCTACGGGCGGCACTGACCCTGCCCCTATTTTTACGGTAATTGCAGGCTTTAAAAGCTCATAGGTAAACCAGTCACACATATTAAATTCACATTTGGATATTGGCGGTGTTACGGTAAAGGATGTAACCGCCGCCATAACCTCTGCCATTTTTGCGCTTCTTGGCGGAACAACCGAAAATCCGCTATACATAACCGTTTGCCCAAAGGCTGAAAGATGTATCAGCTGTCGCACATTTTTGTTTCTGCAAAAGTCGGCAATGGCGGCAGTTTCGGGTTCTGACTCAGGTCGGTATCCGCTGAAGCCCTCAAACCGTGGACCTGATATATGTTCTTCCCGTTCATTTTGTCGCCTTTCCTCAAAGCCGGGAAAAAAGTTGCGCGAAAGCTCTACGCCCCTTAAATTTGCTCGCCATTTTGAAAAATCTCCGGCGCAAATACGGGATATTTTGGGTGCCATTGCTCCGCAACCGCTTGCCCCCCTTGTGGCTATTTCAAATCCGTCAGGATTAACAAGCGGCAAAATGGCTATTCCCCTGCCAAACATAGCCTTTCTTATATTTATTCCGTACATCTGCTTACCCGCTAATATTTTTTCGCTAAGCTCGGCAATAAAGCTAAGCAGCATAAGGGTTGTTATTCTGCAGGCAGGGTCATCTCCCGTAACAAAAAGGGTAAAATCCCCCGCGGCGCCAAGGCTCAGCACAGGTATATCCCGCCCCGCAACCGATTTACCTATATTATTAACACTTATAAAGGGATATTTTGAAGCAAGATTTGAAATAAGCCGTTTAATTTCAAAATAGCTGTGCTCTATCCCGTGAATTTTACATTCCATAATCATACGCACCCTTTCGCAATGTATTAATGCCTTATTATTTAATACTATGCCGAACAGGACAGATTTAGGAGGATTTTTTATGAATTTAGAAGAAAAACAAATTTCTGCCGAATATAAATTCAAGGGCAAAATCATAAACCTTCGCGTGGATGAAGCTCTGCTTCCCAACGGCGCCACCGCAACCCGCGAGGTTGTAGAGCATAACGGTGGTATATGTGTTGTTCCTCTTACCGAAAAGGGCGAGATTTTAATGGTAGAGCAGTACCGTTATCCCTACAGTGAGGTGGTGCTGGAAATCCCTGCAGGCAAGCGTGACGGTGATGAAGAACCCTTGGAGGGCGGCAAACGGGAGCTTAAGGAGGAAACAGGCGCCATAGCTGAAAATTACACCTTTTTAGGTGAGCTTTATCCTACACCCGGCTACTGTGGCGAAATAATTTATATGTACCTTGCAACAGGACTTTCATACGGTGAAACCAATCCCGATGAGGACGAATTTTTAAATATAAAAAGAATTCCCTTAGAAAAAGCGGTTGAAATGATAATGAATGGCGAAATTAAGGATGCCAAAACCCAGACCGCTATTTTAAAAACAGAAAGGTTGCTTAAAAATGGTTTTTAAGAGAATTGATATTGATAAAAGCAAAAATGTTTATTTTAACTGCTATCTTCACGAAAATCCTCCCATTGCATTTGACGATAAAATGGAAAGACCCGCCGTTGTGGTTTGTCCTGGTGGCGGCTACAGTCATTTAAGCGAGCGTGAGGCAGACCCCATTGCGCTTGAGTATCTTGCAAAGGGCTTTAACACCTTTGTGCTTTACTATTCTCTTAATGAAAATGCGGTATTTCCAAATCCCATAATAGATTTATCCAAGACCTTAAAAATTATCCGAGAAAATGCCGCAGAGTGGCATATTATTCCCAATAAAATCGCAGTTTTGGGTTTTTCGGCAGGCGGTCACTTAGCCGCAAGCCTTGGTGTACATTGGAATTTGCCTGAGGTAGTTCAAAAATCCGATTGCTTTAATGGTGAGAATCAACCCAACGCACTTATTCTATGCTATCCTGCTATTACCACCCGTGGTTGGCTTGCTCACAAATACGAAAAGTTTATTGGAAATCGTGATGCAGAAGAAATTAAAAAACTGCTCGACTGCAGCTTGTATGTAGGGTCACATACTCCCGCTACATTTTTACTTCATACCTTTTGGGATAATGTAGTGCCCGTACAAGAAAGCCTTACCTTTGCCAATGCTTTAGAGGAAAATGATATTCCCTTTGAAATGCATATTTTTCCCAATGGACGCCATGGTCTGGGGTTGGGTGATAAAGAAACCGCCCGCTATCCTGATGCGTCACTTGAACAATGGATGCCCCTTTCTATCCGTTGGCTTAAACGCGTTTTCTTTGAAGATGAAAAATTCAACCCCGAAGTCAGAGCAAGCTATTTGCGGTAACAGCAACCGATAATTCTGTATTGTTTTTTTACAAAACTAATACTTTTAAAAACTATAGAAACGGTAGTGATATATATGCTTTTTAAAAAAATTGATATTGATGAAAATAATAATGTTTATTTAAACTGTTACCTTCACGAAAAGGAGCCGAGATGGGATTACGGCTTTGACCGTCCCGCCGTTGTGGTTTGTCCCGGTGGTGGCTACAATATGTGTTCCCCAAGAGAAGCCGACCCCATTGCATTGCAGTATTCGGCGGCGGGCTACAATGCCTTTGTGCTTTATTACACCGTTGGCGAAAACGCAGTATTTCCCAAGCCGTTGGTTGATTTATCCAAAGCTATGAAGATTATCCGCGAAAATGCCGCAGAGTGGGGTATTATCAGCAACAAAATTGCTGTTTTAGGCTTTTCGGCAGGCGGTCACTTAGCCGCAAGCCTTGGTGTACATTGGAATTTGCCTGAGGTAACGCAAAAATCAGATTGTAAAAATGGCGAAAACCAACCAAACGCACTTATTTTATGCTATCCCGTTATTACCACCCGCAGCTGGATGGCTCCCCATTTAGGCAGATTAGGTGCAGGTCGCGACCCAAAAGAGGCAGAAAAGTTACTTGATACCAGCCTTAATGTAGGCAGTCACACTCCGCCCACATTTTTGGCGCACACCTTTATGGATAATGCCGTTTCGGTAGAAGAGAGTATGGATTTTGCCCGCGCATTGGATAATAACAATATTCCCTTTGAGCTTCATATTTTCCCCGAGGGCGGTCACGGTCTTGCAACGGGTGATGAACAAACCCTACCCACTGTATTCCCATCCTTTAAAAAATGGATAGAGCTTTCGGTTTTATGGCTTAAAGAAACCTTTGCCGACGGTGAAAAGCCCGACCGCACCAAACGGGCAAGGCAAATAAAAAAATAATAAAAATAAAAAGTTTTTTAATTTTATTATTGACAAAAGCCTTGAACTATGATATTATAATGCCACGCAAAATTCAAAACCCAAAATTTTAATCTTAAAATTTCAGCTTATTTTGTAATGGATTGTATTTTCCCTAGGGAAATACTGCCCATTTACAGGATAGGCTTTTTTGTTGCCTGCCTGTATAAAATACTTTTTATTATATAGGAGGAAAAATTTATGGGTTATTATTCAGACCCTACCGCCTCAAAGGCGATAGGAAACATTAATCGCGAGTTTTCAAGGTTTGAGAAGAAAGCCAAACGGCTTAAAAAGCTTTTGGATGATGGGGTAATCACCCCCGAGGAGGTGAAAAAGGCTCAGTCCCAATTTACGGGCATTTATAAGCATGTGCTTAATAATGTCCTTAAAGAATCTGAGCCCACAGATAAATCGGTATAATTTAACAATATGTACGGTTAGTAAGCCTCCCCCGTAAAGGGCAAGGCTTACTAACTACAATTTATTTTAAATCTTTTCATCTGTCGGATAAAATATTCTTATTATATCTGTGTTTTATCACTTTAAATGGGTAAAATGTCCAAAAGTTTGTTTTTAAAATGAGATTAACTGTGCAAACCTTAAAACTTTTGTAAATTCGCCCCATAAAAGGTTGACAAATCACAATGTAATGATATAATAATAAACAATAATATTTTTAAATGCTATGATAGGGACAGTTCTTTTATTTTTAGTAGTTTTCAGAGAGTCGGCGGTGGCTGTGAGCCGATAACGAGATTATAAAAGCATCACCCTTAAGCAGACGGCTGAACCAGGTTTTGTATACAAAGATTTTGAATTAAGCCTGTACGGGTCCGACCGTTATATCGGATGTGTATTTTTGTACACAGTGAGTGATCGCATTTTTGCGGTAATACGAGTGGTACCACGGATGATTTTTTCTTCCGCCTCGATTTTTTCGGGGCGGATTTTTTAAAATCAGGTTCGCCTCCGAACCAACCAATTTTTTACATCTGGAGGAAATCACAATGCTTACATTAGACAAAATTTATCAGGCGGCATTTGCCCTAAAAAATGTTATTCGCCCTACAAACCTTATTGCGGCGCCCGGACTAAGCAAAAATTGTGAGGTTTATTTAAAGCCCGAAAATTTGCAGATAACAGGCTCCTTTAAGGTGCGTGGCTCGGCATTTAAAATCTCTCAGCTAAGCCCCGAGGAAAAGGAAAAGGGTGTTATTGCCTGCTCGGCAGGTAACCACGCTCAGGGCGTGGCTTTAGCCGCAACAAAAAATAATATTAAATCCCTAATCTGCCTGCCCAGTGGCGCCCCAATCTCCAAGGTGGAGGCAACCAAAGGCTACGGTGCTGAAGTCTGCCTTGTTAAGGGCGTTTATGACGATGCCTACAAAAAGGCTATTGAGCTTAAAGAGGAGCACGGCTACACCTTTATTCACCCCTTTGATGATGAGGATGTTATAGCAGGTCAGGGTACTATAGGCTTAGAGATTTTAGAGGAGCTTGATGATGTTGATGCCGTTGTTGTTCCGATTGGTGGCGGCGGACTTATTTCGGGCGTTGCCTTTGCAATAAAATCACTTCGCCCAAATATTAAGGTATACGGCGTTCAGGCAGCAGGCGCACCCTCTATGTTTAACTCGGTTAAAAAGGGTGAAATTGAAGCCCTTAAGGGGGTTTCAACCTTTGCCGATGGCATTGCCGTTAAGTCGCCGGGTGAAAACACCTTCTACTACTGCAGTAATTATGTGGATGAAATCGTCACCGTTAATGAGGATGAAATCTCCACTGCAATACTAACAATGATGGAACAGCAAAAAACCATTGCAGAGGGCGCAGGCGCCGTATCGGTAGCCGCAGTTTTAGCAAACAAGCTACCCCTTAAAGGCAAAAAGGTTGTATGCGTTGTTTCGGGCGGTAATATTGATGTTACCATTCTCTCCCGCGTTATTGAGCGCGGTCTGCTTAATTCGGGCAGAACCTACCAGCTTTGTGTTGAGCTTTCCGACCGACCCGGTCAGCTTCATGAGGTTTCGGGAATCATTGCCGACTGTGGCGGTAATGTTATCTCGGTTCACCACGAGCGTGCAAGTGAAACCAAGGATATTAACGGCTGTTACCTTAGAATTGTTATTGAAACCAGAAACTTTGAGCATATAGACCAAATCAGAGATAAGCTTACCGAAAATGGCTTCAGGCTAGTATAGGAGAAAAATTATGGAACTTGAAAAAATTCACACTGAAAATGCTCCCGAGGCAATTGGTCCCTACTCTCAGGCAGTAAGGGTCGGAGATTTTGTTTTTACATCGGGTCAGATAGCACTTGTACCCGCTACAGGTACAGTTGAGGCAGAGGATATAGTCGGTCAGACCGAGCAGGTTATGAAAAATCTTACCGAGGTACTTAAAGCCGCCGGTAGCTCTATGGATAACGCAGTAAAAACTACCTGCTTTTTAGCCGATATGAACGACTTTGCCGCATTTAATGAGGTTTACGGTAAATATTTTACATCCAAGCCCGCAAGAAGCTGTGTTGCCGCAAAGCAGTTACCCAAAAATGTTCTTGTTGAGGTAGAGGTAATAGCCACCGTCGGCTAAAACCGTATTCTACTTAAATTTATAATTATAAACTAAAAGGAGAAACCAATATGTTACTTACCGGTGCAGATATTATTGCCGAGGTTTTAATTGAGCAGGGCGTTGACACCGTTTTTGGTTACCCCGGTGGCTCGGTACTTAATATTTATGATGCTCTTTATCAGTATAGCGATAAAATAACCCATTATATGTCGGCTCATGAGCAGGGCGCTGCCCACGCCGCCGACGGATATGCCCGTCTTACAGGAAAAACAGGTGTTGTTATTTCTACAAGCGGTCCCGGTGCCACCAACCTTGTTACAGGTATTGCCACCGCTTATATGGATAGCGTTCCCTTGGTTGCCATTACGGGCAATGTTCCCACCTCACTAATTGGTAGGGATAGCTTTCAAGAGGTCTACATTGCAGGTATTACAATGCCCATAACCAAGCATAACTTTACTGTGCGCTCGGTTGAGGAGCTTGCCGATACCCTTCGCGCCGCCTTTAAAATTGCGGCAGAGGGCAGACCCGGACCTGTTTTAATAGATGTTCCCAAGGATGTTACCATTAACAAAGCCGAATTTGAAAACAAGCCTGTAGAGGTTATTAATGCTGAGGACAAACGCCTTAAACACTTAGAAAAGGTTGCAGACCTTATTAATGCCTCCCGTTTTCCCGTTGTTTATTTTGGCGGCGGTGTAAGAATTTCGGGCGCAGAGGAAGAGCTTTATGAGCTTTTACACAAGGCGCAAATTCCCGCTACCTACACTATGATGGCGGCAGGTGTTTTGGGTTATGGCGATGAGCTTAATATGGGTCTTGTAGGTATGCACGGCAGTCGAACGGCAAATCTTGCGGTAGATAATGCTGATTTGGTTCTTGCAATAGGCACCCGCTTCAGTGACCGAGTTGCCCTTAATCCAAACAAATTTGCAAGAAGAGCAAGAATAGTTCATATTGATATTGACCCCAGTGAGATTGGCAAAAATGTTCCTGCTGATACCTCTATTATAGGCGATGTTAAAAAGGTTCTTTTCTCGCTTTTACCTATGGTTCAAAAGGCAGAGCATACCGAATGGATTGAGCAGATAAATCAGTGGAAGGAAAAGGATTATAAGCCTAAGGATAATGACGAGGTATTAAAGCCGCATCAAATTATGTCTGCAATATGTGATTTGGCAGGCGAGGATGCAGTTTTCGTTACCGATGTTGGTCAACATCAGATGTGGGCGGCACAGTATATTCGCCACATTAAAACACGCAGCTTTTTAACAAGCGGCGGTCTTGGTACAATGGGCTACGGCTACGGAGCGGCTCTTGGTGCCGCCGTTGCAGATGGCGGAAAGCGACCCATAATTCACATTACGGGTGATGGCTCCTTCCATATGAATATGAATGAAGCCTGTACCGCTGTAAGCTACAATCTGCCCGTTATTACCGTTATTATGAACAACTCTGTTTTGGGTATGGTTCGTCAGTGGCAAAAAACCTTCTATGGTAAACGCTATTCCTCCAGTGAGCCTGAAAGAAAAACAAACTACAAGGCAGTCGCTGAGGGATTTGGACTTACAGGCTTTAAGTGCCACAACCTTGCCGAGTTTAAAGATGCTTTAGGCAAAGCACTTGAGCTTAAAGCTCCCGTATGGATTGAATGTGTTATTGACCGCGAAGAGGCCGTTTTGCCTATGATACCCGCAGGCGGATCGGTTGATGATATGATTATTAATTAGGGAAGGAGTTTTATTATGGATAAGCATTATTTAAGTGTTCTTGTTGCCAACCACGCAGGTGTTCTGGCAAGAATATCCTCCCTATTTTGTCAGCGCGGATTTAATATTGACAGCCTTACCGTTTCTGCTACCGATAACCCTGAAATTTCCCGCATAACCATTGTTACCACAGGTGATGAGGCTTCCTTCCGTCAGCTTAGAAAGCAGACCGAAAAGCTTATTGAAACCAAGGCGCTTTTCCCACTTAATCTTCGTACCAGCCTGCTTCGTGAGTTATTGCTCATAAAGCTTCGCTCTAACCCTGCAGTTAAGGAAAAAATCGCTGAAGTTGCAAAAAAATACAATGCATCTATAATTGATGTTTCGGTTGGATGTATGGTTTTAGAGCTTACGGGCGAGCCTGAAAGGGTTGATGATTTTCTTGCAGGTCTTGACGGGCTTGAAATTGTTGAAATGTGCCGTACAGGTGTTACCGCAATGGAACGCGGTGAAGTAACATATTTACTAGGTGTATAAATTTTATACCAAAAGTTTTTTGACTTTGTGCGTATACGGGCTTAAAATAGCTCGGCAAACGCTCTTAATAATGTAACAAAATTATTTTAAGGAGAGAATTAAAATGATTCAGAAGTATTATGACACAGACTGTAACCTTGATATGTTAGCAGGTAAAACTGTTGCTATTATGGGCTTTGGCTCTCAGGGTCACGCACACGCACAGAACCTTCACGATAGCGGTGTTAAGGTTGTTGTAGGTCTTCGCAGCACCAGCGCAAGTGCTGAAAAGGCAAGAGCCGCAGGCTTAGAGGTTATGGAAGTATCCGAGGCTGCTAAGGTTGCCGATGTTGTTATGATGTTGGTTCCCGATGAGGTTGCCGCAGACATCTACAATGAGCAGGTTGCTCCCTATATGAAGGCGGGAGATATTTTAATGTTCGCTCACGGCTTTAACATTCACTTCAACTTCATCACTCCCGACCCCGAGCTTGATGTTATTATGGTTGCTCCCAAGGGCCCCGGTCACACCGTTCGCAGCCAGTATTTAGAGGGCAAGGGTGTTCCCAGCCTTATCGCAGTTTATCAGGATGCATCGGGCAAGGCTAAGGAGTATGCTTTGGCTTATGCTTGCGGTATCGGTGCAGGTCGCGCAGGTATTTTGGAGACCTCCTTCCGCGAGGAAACCGAAACTGACCTCTTTGGTGAGCAGGCAGTTCTTTGCGGTGGTGTTACCGAGCTTATGAAGGCTGGTTTTGACACACTTGTTGAGGCTGGTTATGAGCCTGAAATGGCATACTTTGAGTGTATCCACGAAATGAAGCTTATTGTTGACCTTATCAACTCCGGCGGATTTGCTATGATGCGCTATTCTATCTCCAACACTGCTGAGTACGGTGATTACAGAACCGGTAAGCGTCTTATCACCGATGAAACCCGCAAGGAGATGAAGAAGGTTCTTTCTGAGATTCAGGATGGTACCTTTGCTAGCGAATTTATGCAGGAATTCTCCGCAGGCAGAAAGGCTAAGTTCTTAGCTACCCGCCGCAAAGAGAGTGAGCACCTTTTAGAGAAGGTTGGCGCCGGCCTTAGAAAAATGATGAGCTGGCTTAAAAAATAATTTTCAGTTTTTTAAGTAGAACTATAGGTTTCAAAGCCTGTTTTAAGTTTAAAAGCTCCGACTAATAAGATTAAAAGACCTCGGTTGTGTTTTGCAACCGAGGTCTTTTTTAATCGTTTAATAATACACAAATTGTATGACTTGATATTCTCAAAGAAAAATTTTAATCTAATTTATATTTAAGCTCATATTCATTATAACGCTCACTGAAATCGGCATTTGTGTCTGCCTTAACAGCTCTTAAATATTTGTGAGTATCAAAGCTGTTGTGGGCAACCTCAATCATTGCAACCGCTACATTGGAGCAATGGTCAGAAACACGCTCAAAGTTGTTAAGCAGGTCTGAAAGCACAAATCCAAGCTCAATGGTGCAATCACCCTTTTGGAGTCTTGTAATATGGTTTGCCTTGATTTGTGAAGTAAGTCTGTCTACAACCTGCTCTAAAGGCTCAACATCTCTTGCAAGCTCAAGATTGTTTTCTTCAAAGGCTGTAACGGTAATTGAAATAATTTCTTCCAATGCGGCAGAAAGTGTGCGAAGCTCCTCTTTTGCCTGCTCACTAAACGAAATCTTCTTATCTGCAATTTCTTTAGCAACACCCAAAAGGTTTACTGCGTGGTCACCAATACGCTCAAAATCGCCAATGGTATGAAGAAGCTTAGAAGCCTCGCGGCTATCCGATTCGGAAAGCTCTTTACCCGAAATTTTTACAAGGAAGGAGCCAAGCTTGTCCTCATATTTATCAAGGCTTTTTTCATCCAGACGAACCTGTTCAGCCAATTTTTCATCAAAGCCTTTTCCGTCCTCTGCCTTGCGGGCAAGATTTGTAGCATTAATAAAGGTTTCCTTTGCAATTTTTGCCATTCTTACGGTGTAGTTATCACACTCAGCAAGCGCAAAGGTGGGGGTATTAAGAAGTCGTTCATCAATAAAGGACTGCTTTTCTTCTTCCTTTGCATCGGGAATAAATTTCCTTGCAAGGTATACCAGAAGATTGGTAAAGGGAAGAAGTAAGAATGTTGTAAATACATTGAATATTGTGTGGCAAAGCGCAATACCCTGAGCGTTTGCGTTAGCATTAAGATACTCCCGAACGGGTGCAACCAGCAAGTAAATGGGGTAGTAAATAAGCAGAACAATAATCGTACCAATAATATTAAACAAAATATGTACCATTGCAACGCGTTTTGCATTTTTGGTAACACCAATACTGGATATAAGCGCAGTAACGCAGGTACCAATGTTTTGACCCATAACAATGGGAAGAACCATATTGTATGTAATTGCGCCTGTTTCTATTGCAAGTGTTTGAAGAATACCAACACTGGCGGCAGAGCTTTGAATAATACCGGTGAAAATTGCACCAACCGCAACGCCTACAAAGGGATTATTGAAAATGCTTATGAAATTCTTAAAGGCTTCAATATTTTCATCAGCAGCAAGTGGCTTAACAGCATCGCCCATAAGCTCCATACCAAACATTAAAACTGCAAAGCCAATCAAAATTGAGCCAATATCTTTTTTGCGCTCACTTTTTGACATCATTATTAAAATAATACCAATAAGTGCAACAATGGGTGAAAAGTTAGCAGGCTTTAAAAGCGATATAAGAAAATTACCAATGCCGCCGCCTTCACCGCCTTCAATTCCGGCAAGGGAAAGAATCCAAGCTGTAAGGGTTGTACCAATGTTAGAGCCGAATATAACTCCAACCGTTTGCTCCAACGCCATAATTCCCGAGTTTACAAGACCAACCAACATAACCGTAAGGGCAGAGGAGGATTGCATAGCAATTGTAATGCCTGCGCCCAGACCCATACTGCCGATTTTGTTTGAAGTCATTTTTTTTAGAGTTTTTTCCAGTTTACCGCCTGCAAGCTTTTCCAAGCCGTCAGACATAGTATTCATTCCGTAAAGGAAGAATGCCAATCCACCCAAAAGGGTGAAAACAGGAAAAAGAACAGCAGAAATATCCATTTTATTGCTCCTTTATGTAGGGATTTATGTCTAGATAACCCCACAATAACTTAATTATATAATATCAACGGCTTTTCTTCCATAATTCAATTGTAAAATTTTTGTGAACAAAGGGCAATTATCAATCGAAAATTTAAATGTATATCATTTAAATTATTAAAAGTTCGTTAAATTTAGGCTGTTTTGATTGCATTGCAATAGGCTTTGTGTTATAATAATACAAATTTATAGATTTCTTCGCGAAAGGCAGATGATAAAATGAAACAGCAGGATAGGGAACTGTTTGATGTTACCCCCAAAATGCGTGAGCTTGCAGATCTTTGTGTTTCAAAAAGCTCCATTCCCGCAGAGCTTTATATTGAATATGAAGTAAACCGTGGTCTTAGAGATCAGAAAGGAAACGGTGTAATAACAGGTCTTACCGAAATCAGTGAGGTTAATTCCTTTAAGATGATTGACGGTGTTAAAACCCCCATTGAAGGTGAGCTTTTTTACCGCGGTGTGCATATAAGAGATTTAACAAACGGCTTTATGAACGAAAAGCGCTTTGGCTTTGAAGAAACAGCCTACTTACTGCTTTTCGGCCAACTGCCCACAAAAGAACAGCTTAAAGAGTTTAACAGTTTATTAGCGGCATACCGTAAGCTGCCCACAAATTTTGTGCGCGATGTTGTGCTTAAGGCTCCCAGCAGTGATATGATGAATTCACTGGCAAAAAGTGTGCTGACCCTTTACAGCTATGACCATCACGCCAACGAAAACGATGTTCCTAATGTGCTTCGTCAAAGCTTGCAGCTTATTGCTCTTTTCCCGTTGCTTTCGGTTTATGGTTATCAGGCATACAACCATTACACGCTAAATAACAGCCTTATAATCCACAATCCCGACCCCAACCTCAGCACCGCAGAAAACATTCTGCATATGCTTCGTCCGGACAGTAAATATACCGAGGCAGAGGCAAGAATCTTAGACCTTGCTCTGGTGCTTCACGCTGAGCATGGCGGCGGTAACAACTCCACCTTTACCACTCATGTTGTAACCAGCTCGGGAACCGACACCTATTCTACAATGGCGGCGGCACTCAGCAGTCTTAAAGGTCCCCGTCACGGCGGCGCCAATATTAAGGTTGTTCAGATGTTTGATGATATGAAGAAAAACCTTAAAAACTGGGAAGATGAGGACGAAATTGCCGATTATTTAAGAAAATTGCTTCATAAAGAGGCTTTTGATAAAGCAGGTCTTATTTACGGTATGGGTCACGCAATCTATACCCTAAGCGACCCCAGAGCAAAAATCTTTAAGGAATTTGTTGGTATACTTTCGGCAGAAAAGAACCGCGAAAAGGAATATAATCTTTACAAAGCGGTTGAAAGAATTGCCCCCCGCATTATTGGCGAGGAGCGCAAAATTTACAAAGGCGTAAGCGCAAATATAGATTTTTACAGCGGCTTTGTTTATGATATGCTGGATCTACCTTTAGAGCTTTATACACCTATTTTTGCTATCAGCCGTATTGTTGGCTGGAGCGCCCACCGTATTGAGGAAATTATAAATATGGGTAAAATTATTCGACCCGCATATATAAGCGTTTCTCCTCAGGTAGATTATGTTCCCATTGAGGATAGAGAGTAATAACTAAAGTAATAACCCCCTCAGCCGAGGGGGTTATTTGTATATTCATTTTAAATTATAAAACCTCAACTACAATTTCGTTGATTTTTACATCCTCAATCGGCTTGTCATTTGCGCCTGTTTTAACCGTGGCAATAGCATCCACAACATCCATACCTTCAAAAACCTGCCCAAATACGGTGTGACGGAAGTCAAGCCAGGGTGTGCCGCCCAGCTCCTTGTAGCTTTGGGTTGCCTCGGGCGGGAAGCCCTGCTCGGCGGTCATTTGCTCCATCTGCTCAATCATCTGTGAAGGGGCATCCTTTGCCTGAACAATAAAAAACTGACTTCCGTTAGTGGAAGGACCGGAGTTTGCCATTGAAAGTGCGCCGCGAAGATTGTGAAGCTCGGGGGCAAATTCATCCTCAAAGGGAACACCCCAAATGCTTTCACCGCCTATGCCGGAGCCCATAGGGTCACCGCCCTGAATCATAAAATCGGGAATAACACGGTGGAAAATCAAGCCGTTGTAATAGCCATTTTTGGCGTGGGTTACAAAGTTTTCCACTGCCTTGGGTGCAAACTCGGGGAACAATTTAATTTTAATATCTCCCAAGGTGGTTTTCATTGTTGCAACTGTATCACCCGAAACGGGTAAAGCTGTTTGAATATTCATAAAAAACTTCCTTTCAATTATTTGCTGTTAATTGTGCGGTTTTTTGCCGAATGTTCAGGCAATATAATCTGTGTTCGGCTGTCATAAGGCTCGCCGTCCAGCTTTAATTCCTGATCATTTACGGTTATGGTATTTTCATCCTTCCAGCCTGCAATGGCGGTTTTTGCGCCAATCTGCCAGTAGATGTTTTCCTTTTCTATTTTGTCCTCATCATTAATGGATGCAATTTCGCCCCTTATAGCAGTGTTTACATCTTCAATCTCTACAAGATAAAGGCTGAAGGTGTTTTTTCCGTCGGGGGACATTACCGAATACAGAAATTTGCCCTGTGGCAGGTCATCCATATCATAACCAAAGGCATCCACCGCCATACCGATTGCATTAAAAAGCATAACAAAAATAATCAAAAAAACTGAAATCGGCTCTGCATATTTAAATTTCACGGTATCACCTTCTTTTGTGAATATATGTTAGTATACCACAACCCAAGCCTAAATTCAACACATTTTAAAATCAAAACTCTACGGAGCAATATTTTTTAATTCAGATTTTATTTTTGGGGTTAAAAATAAAGTAAAAAACAATTTTGATTTATTAATTGCATCTATTTGCTTGCTTTTTTATTTTTGCAAAGAATAGCCATAAATTTATACAATGTGTAATAATTGTTAAACAAAATGCAAAGTTTTTCTATTTTGCGTTTGTTCGTTAATTAACTAACAAACTTTGGGGCTTTAAAGTTTGCAAAAACATTGACATTAAGCGGTTTTTGGGCTATAATAAATATGTATTTTTATGTTTTTTTAGTGGTAATAATCAGTTTAAAATTATATTCCAAGGAGGAATTTTTTATGAAAGATGCAACCAAATGCTTACATTCGGGCTATACTCCCGAAAACGGAGGACCGGGTGTAATGCCCATTGTTCAAAGCACCACTTATGCTTTTAATACAACCAAGGAGGTAGGCGACCTTTTTGATATGCCTACCGCTCATATGTATTCCCGTTTTTCCAACCCCACCACCGATGCGGTAGAAAAAAAGATTGCCGAGTTAGAGGGCGGCGTTGGCGCAATGTGTACTTCCTCGGGTCAGGCGGCAAGTCTGCTTTCCATTTTAAATCTTTGCTCCGCAGGCGAAAGCTTTCTTTGCAGTACCGTTATTTACGGCGGTACAGTAAATCTTTTTGCCGTTACCTTAAAGCGCTTTGGTATTGAGTGCATTTTCTTTGACCCCGACCTTCCCGATGAGGAGATTGAAGCACTTATTAAGCCAAATACCCGCTGTGTATTCGGTGAAACTCTTGCAAATCCCAAGCTGGCAGTTATGGATATTGAGCGCATTGCCAAGCTTGCTCACCGCCATAATATGCCCCTTATTATTGATAATACCTTCCCCACACCTGTTCTTTGCAAGCCTATTTCCTTTGGTGCGGATATTGTAATTCATTCCACCACCAAATATATGGATGGTCACGCACTTCAGGTTGGCGGTGTTATTGTTGACAGTGGTAACTTCAACTGGGAAAACGGTAATTATCCAGATTTCTGCACCCCCGATGAATCCTATCACGGTGTTGTTTATACCCGCGATTTTGGTAAGGCGGCATTTATTGCAAAGGCAAGAATGCAGCTGATGCGTGACTTTGGCTGCTACCCTGCTGCACATTCATCCTTCCTTTTGAATATTGGACTTGAAACTCTGCCTTTAAGAATGAAGCAGTACTCAGAAAACGCAATGACAGTTGCAAAATTCTTTGAGGAGTCAGGATATTTTGATGTTGTTTCATACCCCGGACTTGAATCCGATAAATATTATGAGCTGGGCAAAAAGTATCTGCCTAATGGTACCGCAGGCGTAATTTCCCTTACAATTAAGGGTGGACGCAAAAAGGCTATTGCTTTTATGGATGGTCTTAAGCTTGCCAGAAATGAGGTTCATGTAGCCGATATACGCACCTGCGTGCTTCATCCTGCAAGTGCAACACACCGTCAGCTTACCGATGAACAGCTGGTAGCCGCAGGCATTAATCCCGGACTTATCCGCTTCTCGGTAGGTCTTGAGGCCGTTGAGGATATTATTGAGGATATCAAGGGCGCATTTGCCGCAGTAGATGCTGTAGATTAATTGTAAATTATTATAACTAGTTATTTTAAGGCAATGCAAAATTGCTTTAGGAGGTATATTATTGAAAAAAAAGGAGAGTATTTTAAAACCCAAGGGTAGGGTGCGTGGCGGAGCTCGTCTGCCTCACAATAAGCATACAGCCGAAATGGAATCGGTTATTATTGCACCACCCGAAAAGGTTATAATCTCAATGTCACAGCACATAGGCGCACCCTGTGAGCCTACTGTAAAGGCGGGAGATAAGGTTTTTGTAGGCTCCGTTATAGGTGATACAGATGCCTTTGTAAGCGCTCCTATACATTCCTCGGTTTCGGGTGAGGTTGTAGAGATAACCACCATCCGTATGCCGGCGGGCAATGAGGTAAAGGCGGTTGTTATTGCATCCGACGGTGAAATGACACCCGACCCCGATATTAAACCACCCAAGGTTGAAACTGTAGAGGATTTACTCGCCGCCGCAAGGGCGTCGGGTCTGGTTGGACTTGGCGGCGCCGGTTTCCCCGCTCATATAAAGCTTAAACCCTCGGCAGATAAGCCTCTTGATACACTTATAATAAACGGCGCTGAATGTGAGCCCTTTATTACCGCCGATTATCGTGAGTGTATGGAAAATCCCGAGGATATTTTAGGCGGTGTTTATCTTATAAAAAAACTGCTTGGCATTGAAAATGTTATTATCGGTGTGGAGGATAACAAGCCAAAGGCTATAAAAACCCTTTATGAAATCGCCGCCGATAAGCAGGATGTTGATGATAAGGTTAAGCTGATGAAGCTTAAATCCCGCTATCCTCAGGGCGCAGAAAAGGTGCTTATTTATTCTGCAACCAAAAGAAAGCTGCCCTTGGGCAAGCTACCAAGTGATATTGGCTGCATTGTAATGAACATAACCAGTATTTCTTTTCTTTACCGCTATATCAGAACGGGTATGCCCCTTGTTACAAAGCGTATTACGGTGGATGGAAATGCTGTTACCGAGCCTAAAAATTTGATTGTACCCATAGGCACACCTATTTCATATGTTTTGGATTACTGCAAGGCAGAAAATCCCGAAAAGGTTATGATGGGCGGCCCTATGATGGGTATTGCTGTTTATGATACCGCTCTTCCGATTTTAAAGCAGAACAATGCAATTCTTGCATTTAACGGCAATCAGGCAAAATCCAAGCCAATGACCGATTGCATCCGTTGTGGCAGATGTATGCGCGCCTGCCCAATGGGTCTTACTCCGGCACCTGTGGAGCTTGCAATTAAAAACCCAAAGGTTGAGGAGCTTAATTCCCTTAATGTTATGTACTGTATGGAGTGTGGAAGCTGTGCCTTTGCCTGCCCTGCAGGCAGACCCCTTACAGCCGTAATGCGATTGGCTAAAAATGAAATCAGAAAGGCGGGTAAATAATATATGCAAAAAATGAACATAACCGCATCCCCGCATATTGCAAGCGCTGATAATACCTCGGGCATTATGCTGGATGTAATATTTGCCCTTTTACCTGCTACCATATGTGGAATTTTCTTTTACGGCTTTTACGCATTGCTTTTAGTTGCGGTATCGGTTGCGGCGGCGGTTGCGGCAGAATATCTGTGGTGTCTTGCCGTTAAAAAGGAAAGCTCCCTTCGTGACCTGAGCGCAATTGTTACCGGACTTCTGCTTGCCCTTAATTTGCCCCCAACACTACCACTTTGGATGGCGGCGTTGGGCAGTGCTGTTGCAATAGTTGTTGTAAAGCAAATGTTTGGCGGCATTGGTCATAACTTTGCCAACCCCGCCATTACCGCTCGTATAGTGCTTATGGTATCCTTCCCAACCGCAATGACCACCTTTGTGGATCCCTTTGCGGCGGCAGATACCGTTTCCACCGCTACACCCCTTTCAGGCTCACAGGAGTTTGCAACCGATATTACCCGTCTTTTCTTTGGTAATTATTCCGGCTGTATAGGTGAAACCTCATCTGTTCTGCTTCTTGCAGGAGGTATATATCTTGTGCTTCGCAGGGTTATCACCCCCGAAATTCCTCTGGCATTTTTCGCATCAGCGGCGGGACTTTCGGCGCTCTTGGGTCTTAATCCCGAATTGGGCGCTCAAGGTCCTTTAGAAACCCTTCTTACAGGTGGACTTATGATTGGTGCAATATTTATGGCTACCGATTATGTAACCTCACCACCCAACCGTCTTGGAAAAATCGTGTTTGGTGTTGGTTGCGGTATAATTACGGTTGTAATACGCACCTTTGGTAATTTACCCGAAGGCGTTTCCTTTGCAATTTTGCTTATGAACATATTAACTCCCCATATAACAAGGCTTACCACCGGAAAACCTTTTGGAGCGGAGGGCAAAGCTGATGAAAAATAATAAAATATGGTTGTTTTTAAAACCAATTGTTGTTTTAACCGTAATTGCCGCCGTTATGGCAGGACTTTTAGGCGGTACAAATCTGCTTACCAAGGATAAAATAGCTGAGCTTGCCGAAGCTAACGAAACCGCGGCGGTTGAAAAGGTAATAAAGGCCGAAAAATACGAAAATGGCAAAATTGATTATAATGGTAGTGAATACCCCTATTTCAGAGCCTTAAACGGTACCGAAACGGTGGGCTTTGCCTTTAGTCTTTCGGCAAACGGCTATGGCGGTGCAGTAAAAACCGTTGTTGGTGTTGATGTAAACGGTAAAATCACCGCAGTAGAAATAACCGATGTATCAAATGAAACTCCCGGTCTTGGTCAGAATGCAACAAGAGCAGACTTTACCGACCGCTTTAAAGAAAAATCCGAAGCTCTTACTGTTGTTAAATCAGGAGCAAAGGAAAATGAAATTCAGGCAGTTACCGGTGCAACCATAACCTCAAAGGCGGTTACAACCACCGTGAATATTGCTCTTGAGCTTTTTGCTGAAATCACAAAGGAGGGTGGAAAATAATGAAAAAAGACGGTAATTTAAGTATATTTACCAAAGGTATTATTGCCGAAAACCCTGTTTTAAGGCTTGTTCTTGGCACCTGCCCCACCCTTGCAGTTACTACCTCTGCCTTAAACGGCATTGGTATGGGACTTTCGGCTACCTTTGTGCTTGTATGCTCAGGTGCTGTGGTTTCATTATTGCGAAACATAATCCCTTCAAAGGTGCGAATTCCTGCATACATAACCATTATTGCAGGCTTTGTTACCATTGTTCAAATGCTTGTTAAAGCATTTTTGCCTGATATTGATGCGGCATTGGGAATTTTTCTTCCCCTTATTGTTGTTAACTGTATAATTCTTGCCCGCGCAGAGATGTTTGCCGCTAAGAATCCCGTTATCCCTTCAATTCTGGATGGTCTTGGTATGGGAATAGGCTTTACGGCAACCCTCACCATTATGGGTATTATCCGTGAGCTTATAGGCGCAGGTTCAATCTTCTCACTGCCTGTTACGGCAAATATTATTGACCCTATGCTGGTTATGCTTTTACCCCCGGGAGGATTTTTTGTATTTGGTATTCTGGTAGCCGTTTCCAATGCTCTTGCCAATAAAAAGGGTAAGCCTGTTGTTGAAAGTATTGGTTGTGACGGCTGCGCACAGAATGGAAGCTGCCCCTTTGCAGGCGACTCTGAAAAATGTGAAAAACCCGACGCCGCCGAAATCGAAGCCGCAAAGAGCGAAAAGCCCGATGCCGCTGAGATTGAAGCCGCAAAGAGCGAGAAACCTGATTCTGCCGAGATTGAGGCTGTAAAAAAAGAAAAAGCCGAAGATATTTCAAAAGATAATACAAAGGATGAAAAGGCTGAGGCTACTCCCCCTGCCCAAGAAGGAAAGGAGGAAGATGTAAATGGCTGAGCAATCTGTATGGTCAATGGTTATATCTATTCTTTTAGCGGGAATTTTAACCGACAATATGGTGCTTTCTAAATTCCTTGGCATCTGTCCCTTCCTTGGTGTTTCCAAAAAGCTTAATACTGCCTTTGCAATGGGTATGGCAGTTATTTTGGTAATGCTTTTGGCTACCGCGGTAACCTATCCCATTTATGTATTTTTACTTATTCCTTTTGGTCTTGAATATCTGCAGACAATCGCCTTTATTTTGGTTATTGCCGCCCTTGTTCAGATGTTGGAAATTGTAATGAAAAGATTTATGCCGCCCCTTTATAAAGCGCTTGGTATATATCTTCCGCTTATTACAACCAACTGTGCTGTGCTTGGTATAACCCTGCTTCACTTTACAAATCAAAAGATTATTGATTTTGCCGCCGCAAGCGGTGGATATGCCACAGGCAAGGTTTTTGTTGTATGTATGGCAAATGCACTTGGAGCAGGCGCAGGCTTTTTGCTTTCAATGCTTTTGTTTGCGGGCGTTCGTTCCCGTTTGGAAAAGGCAAATGTACCCAAATTTTTACAGGGATTACCAATAACCCTTATAGCCGCATCAATCGTTGCACTGTCCTTTTTGGGCTTTGCCGGTATTGCGTAGGGAGGTAATTTTATGAATGCAATTTTAATAGCTGTTGCCATTGTTGGCGGAGTTGGACTTGTTGGCGGTGTTTTACTAGCCGTTATATCCCATTTTTGTGATACAGGCGAAACAAATGAACGCCTTGCCGAAATTCGCGATGCTCTTCCCGGTGCAAACTGTGGCGCTTGCGGTTATGCAGGCTGTGACTCCTATGCTGAGGCAGTAGAAAATGGCTCTGCCGAGCCTAACCTGTGCGCTCCGGGTGGTGCTGATTCCGCTAAAAAGCTTGCAGAAATTCTTGGTGTTGAGGTTGATCTTGTAAAAAAGGTTGCAAGAGTAAACTGCAACGGATGTACCGATGTTGCCGAAACCCGATACAACTATACAGGTCTGCCCTCTTGCAAGGCTGCCGCCGCTTTGGGCGGAGGTATGAAAGCCTGCGATTTTGGTTGTCTTGGACTAGGCGATTGCGTAAATGTTTGTGAGTTTGGCGCAATATCCGTAAAAAACGGAATCGCTGTGGTTGATGAAACCCTCTGCGGCGGTTGTGGACTTTGTGCCAAAACCTGCCCCAAGCAGGTTATAAGCATTGTTACCGCAAAAAAAGCCGCCACCGTGCCCTGCAACAATAAGCAGAAGGGCGGTCAGGCACGAAAGGTATGTAAGGCGGCCTGTATTGGCTGTTCGGCTTGTGTAAGAGCCTGTGAATTTGGCGCTGTTAAGGTGGAAAATTTCCTAGCCACCATTGACCCTGAAAAATGTACCAATTGCGGAAAATGTGTTGCCGCTTGCCCACAAAAAATTATTATTTAATTTAAACCAAGTTTTAAAACACAGATTTTTTGTTCTGCTTTATTTAAAGGGCAGTAAAAAGCTAACCCCCTTTAAATATAAATGAATAAATAAATTAACCGTAATAGAAGCAAAAAACAATGCTTCTATTACGGTTTTTGTGTTAATAAATATTTTTAATTATGCAATAAAGTACGGGTTATAGCACAGATTTATATTTCCGGTGCAATATAGCCTTTATTTTTAAGAACGGCTTCAATATTATCCAGAATTTTTTCCGATTCGGCACGAATTGTATGGTAATGGTATCCGCCTGTAACAACCATAAGCTCAGAGGATTTTCCGCTTCTTACCCCTTCAATAAACTGGCGCACCTGTAAAACTGAAAATATATTTAAGGGCGCCACCATTTTGCCGTAGACCTTATGCCATACAAAAACATCCACAACGGTGCCGCCTAAGCCAACAATTGTGTTAAGCTCATCCTCGGTTTGCTCGGTGGTATGGTACAGCTTTAAAACCCTTTCTTTAAGGGGAGATGCGTTAAGAACATATCCGTAATGGGTGGAAAAAATATCATATCCGGACCCTTTTAAAACAGTAATGTCCTGCACGATTATTTGTCGGGATACACCAAATTCCTTAGAAAGCGTACTGCCCGAAAGGGCTTCGGTTGCAGATAAAAGCCTGTTGGCAATGGCTTTTCTTCTTTCATTAGCTTTCATACATCTACTCCTTTATATCGAGTGCAGATTTTTTAGCGAAAGGTCTAATATTGGGGCGGAATGAGTAAGGGCGCCGCTTGATATGTAGTCTACACCAATGTCGGTAAGCCTTGCGATATTTTCCTTTGTAACATTGCCGCTACATTCTGTTTCGGCTCTGCCCTTGCAAAGCTTTACCGCCTCACGCATATCCTCTACGCTCATATTATCAAGCATAATTATATCTGCGCCGGCTTCAAGTGCTTCCTTCAGCATGTCAAGATTTTCAACCTCAATTTCAATTTTGCGAACAAACGGGGCATATTCCTTTGCCATTTGAACGGCTTTTTTTACTCCGCCCGCCGCGCCTATATGATTATCCTTAAGAAGTATACCGTCGCTTAAATTGTAGCGATGATTATAGCCACCACCGACCTTAACGGCGTATTTTTCAAAAACACGCATACCCGGTGTGGTTTTTCTGGTATCCAGAAGCTTGGTGTTGCTACCTTTTAAAAGGGTAGCAATTTCATTTGTATAGGTTGCAATTCCGCTCATACGCTGTAAATAGTTAAGTGCGGTGCGCTCACCCGAAAGCAAAACACGAATATCTCCCCGTACCCTGCCAAGCAATTGACCGTTTTTTACACTGTCACCATCCTTGCAGAAAAAGGCAACCTCGGTGCTTTCATCCAGTAATTCAAAAACCCGCTTGAATATATCAAGACCTGCAATAATGCCATCCTGCTTGCATATAAGCTCTACCTCACCAAGACAAAACTCAGGCATAACAGAATTGGTGGTAATGTCCTCACTGGTAATATCCTCTTTAAGGGCGATTAAAATCAAGTCATCCGAATTTACCTTCATAGTTATGTTATTCATTTGTTTTATTCTCCTTTTCAATTGCTGATAAAACTGAATTTTTATATTGGTTTTTGTATTCGGCATAATGTAATGGCTCAATACTGATTTTTTCATTATGGAATACTGAATTGTAATTTTCTTTAATGTGTACCGCCGCTCTTTTGGCAAAAACAAGACTTTCAAGCAGGGAATTGCTTGCCAGACGGTTTTTTCCGTGAACACCGTTGCAGGCGGTTTCGCCAACAGCGTAAAGTCTGTCCATAGAGGTTTTGCTGTTTTTATCCACATCAATACCCCCCATAAAGTAGTGCTGTGAGGGTACAACAGGTATAGGCTCCTTTGTTATATCATAGCCTTCCTCAAGGCAGCGATTGTAAATGTTGGGGAAATGCTTTTTAATCTCCTCGGCAGGAATAGGCGACAATGAAAGTCTGACATATTCACTGCCCTCTTTTTTCATTTCATTTAAAATGGCTTTTGTTACAACATCGCGGGGCAAAAGCTCATTAACAAACCTTTCACCCTTAGAATTAATTAAAATGGCGCCCTCGCCACGCACCGATTCGGAAATCAAAAATTTTCTGCCTTCTTTTTTGGTGTAGAGCGTTGTGGGATGAATTTGAATATAATTAATATTGTTTAGCTTGATGTTGTATTTAAGAGCCAAAGCCAAGGCATCACCCGTAAGGTGACGGTAATTTGTAGAATGTTCAAAAAGTCCCCCTATGCCACCTGTGGCAAGTACGGTATAATCGGCGGTAATGGCGGTGAAATCCCCGTTTTTATTGTGGCAGATTATTCCCCCGCAGGCATTATCTTTGCAGATTATATCTACCATTGTAAGATTTTCAAGCAGGGTAATATTAGGCTTGCTTTTTACGGCATTTAGTAAATGAGTTGTGATTTCTTTTCCCGTTTCGTCCTTATGAAAAAGAATTCGCGGCTTGGAGTGAGCCCCCTCGCGGGTATAGGCAAAGTTGTTTTGCTCCCGTTCAAAGCGGACTCCATAGCCAACAAGCTCTGTTATTACCGCCCTTGAAGAACGAATCATAATGTCCACGGATTCAGGATTATTTTCATAATGTCCCGCCTTCATTGTGTCCTCATAAAAAGAAGCATAATCATCCTCATCGCGAAGAACACATATGCCACCCTGAGCTAAAAAGGAATCGCTTTTTTCGGCATCGCTTTTGGTGATGACTGTTATTTTTTTATCTGTTGGCAAATTAAGGGCGCAGTAAAGTCCTGCAACGCCGCAACCTACAATTAAAATATCTGTTTTCATATTCTATTTTGCCAGCTCCAACATTCTGTTAAGAGGAATAAGTGCGCGTTCGCTAAGCTCTGCATCAATAATTACCTCATTTTCTTCTTTTTCCAAAACGCTTAAAACCGTTTCAAGAGTATTAAGCTTCATATCCTTGCAACAGGGTCTGGGGTCGGTATAGTAGAACCTTTTGCTTGGATTTTCTGTTCTTAGCTTATAATCAACACCATCCTCGGTGCAGATTATATATTCCTTGCTTTCATCCCTTTTGGCAAAGGCTAAAATATCGGCGGTACTACCAATATAATCGGAAACAGCCAGCACTTCAGCATCACATTCGGGATGTGAAAGTACCTTTGCGTTTGGATGCTTTTCTTTTTGAGCGGCTACCTGCTCTGCCGTAAGCTTTGCGTGAATGGGGCAACAGCCGTCATTAAGAATAATATTCTTTTCGCGCACCTGTTCAGCCACAAATCTGCCAAGATTATGGTCCGGAATAAAAAATATGTTCTTGTTGGGAAGTGATTTAACTATTTTAACCGCGTTTGATGATGTAACGCACACATCACTCAGGCATTTAAGCTCGGCGGTTGAATTTATGTAGCAAACTACTGCCAAATCTTTATATTTTGCGCGCATTTGGTCAATAATACCATCCTTTACCATATGTGCCATAGGGCAATCGGCTGTAAGGTCGGGCATAAGCACCTTTTTTTCAGGGTTAAGGATTTTTGCGCTTTCACCCATAAACTGAACACCGCAAAATACTATAATATCAGAATCACTTTGCTTTGCTATTTTTGCAAGATAAAAGGAATCGCCTACATAGTCGGCTACCTCTTGTACCTCAGCAGGGGCATAATAATGGGCAAGTATTACTGCGTTTTTTTCTTTTTTTAATCTTTCAATCCGATTTTTCATAGTGTCATTCCTTTATATAAGCCATTGACTTCAAGCTCAAAACAAGCTCTGGAAAATTTAATCAATTATAACACTAAAGTTTACATCTGTCAACTTATCTGTAAACTTTTTTAAAAAAACAGTATAGTATTGCGGATAAAAATTGAACATACCCAACTTTTTTGGTTGGATATGTTCGTAAAAAAAGAGTTATTAAAATGAAAATCTATAAGTAGTTATGCATTTATTTTTTTAAGCTCGTAATTAACATCACAGCAATTAGCAATGGATGGAGAATGGCTTACAAGAATAACACATTTACCCTTTTCGGCAAGAGCTTTAAAGATGTTCATTATTTCATTTTGTGTTTCGCCGTCCAGATTACCTGTCGGCTCATCGGCAAGAATTATTTCAGGGTCGTATGACAGCGCTCTGGCTATGGCCACCCGTTGCTGTTGACCCCCCGAAAGATGCAGAACTCTGCGGTTTGCTTCCTTCTCATCAAGCTCAACACTTTGCAAAAGCTCCAAGGCTTTTTTCTTTTTCTTTATACCCTTAACTCCCGCAATTTCCATTGAAAGCACAACATTTTCAAGTGCGGTGAATTTGGTTATGAGGTTATAGCTTTGAAAAATTACTCCTATATATTTGCTTCTAAAACGGTAGCGGTCAATTTTTTTAATGTTTTTATTATCGTACAAAATATCCCCTGAGGTGGGCTTTGCAAGTCCGGAAAGCACAGAGAGAAGTGTGGTTTTACCCGCGCCGGATTTACCCGTTATACAATACATTTTGCCCGATTCAAATTCAAAGGAAATATCCTTTAACACCTCGGTTTCGCCGTATGAAAAACAGATGTTGTCAAGTTTTAAAATTGCCATTTTTCAAACTCCTTTAATCTCTGTTAGCCAGTATTTTAAGTGGCTCATATCTCATAATAAACAGCATTGAAACCGCACCTGCAATCAGGGTTAATAAAATACCTATTAAAAGCATTTGCAGTAATACTGTAAAATTCATTGCAGAAGAAATTTCGGTAACATAGGCATTTTGATTGTTGGTACCCATAAAAGCACCAAAGGGATTAAAGCTACCGTCCTCGGGTGGGGATTGCATTTCAGTTTTTGCTGAGTCGGGTTTTTGTCCTCGTCCAAAGCCTTGTTCAATACGCTCAGAGCGGTCACTTTGGGCAGCAACCTGATTTTCAAGCAAGGCGTTGGTAACGGGTACTGAAACCACCGCACCTATTCCGGCACCCAAAATTACTGCCGCAAGAGTAATAACAAAAATTTCGGTTAAAAATTGCAGGGCAACCTTAAACTTTTTCATACCCATTGCGGTTAGTACGCCGATTTCATATTTTCGTTCACGAACATTAAAAATATTAAGCACGATTAAAATTATTGCACCTATTAAAAGAATAACTATTAAAAAGTATCCTGCAAGGCGGCTTAGGGTGTTAAGTGGAATAAGGCTGTTCTCAAAGGCTTCAATATCGCTTGATGAAACGGTATAATTTTCATTTAGTCCCATTTCAATAACATCGTTTGCAAACTGCTCATAGTCTTCTACATTTGAAAACACATATGCGGCATTAAGCTGTCCGTTAAGCTTTGTAGAGCTTTCGCGACCTGTAGTTTCATTGCTTTCTGTTGTTGCGTTTTTTTCGGATGCCGCAATAATTTTTGAAAGGGCATTGTAGCTCATATAAATTTGATTAGCGGGGTCGCTTGCCGTCATACCCATAAAGCCGGTACCACTCTCATTGGCGGATGAATCGGTATAAATTCCAACAATTTTAAGGGTATAAGCCTCATCTTCCTTGTTAGGGTTTGTAATTTTTACACTATCCCCAACAGAAAGACTGTTGAATTCGGCTAACTCACTTGGAATAATGCAATCGTAATTTTCTGTGCCTTCGGAAAAAACAGAACCCTTGTTTATTGTTGCAGTTCCTTCTAAAAAGGTGGTCATTGCGTTTTCGCCACTGTAGCCTATAACGCTGAAATCACCCTGCATACCGCCGCCAATACCGCCCCTTCCAAAGCCGCCCACACCTTTGTTACCGCGGGTTTCGGCCGGCATTTCAGGCGCAGCTGAATTGTTGGCTGTGGATTCATTTTCTCCTGTTTCGGTGGTTACCGATGAAAAACCATCGCTACCGTTAAGGGATGTGGTAACGGTGTAATAAAAATCCTTTACCGTTTCGGCTGTGGCATACTTTTTATATTCCTCTAAAGTAAGACCTGACATTTTTCCCATTTTTTCACTGAATTGCTCACGGTCAAACTTTTGTCCTTCCTCCCGCTGCGCGCCTATTTCACTCATCATAGCATTGCGGTCAAAGGATATGTTCGCGGTTATTTTAAGGTCTTTAAGGGTTTCCTCTCTTGCGCTTTCCGCCGCTTGACGAATGGAAAGACCAAGGCAAGCCGAAAGAGCAATTACAAAAACAATTACTCCAATAAGTATGTTACGACCCTTGGAGCGACCTATACATTTAAGAGCATTTTTAATTATATACATTTTAAAATCTTCCTTCCATAGCCAGAGCCTTTAAACTTGAACCAAGTTTTGAAACACATATTTTTTGCCCGAACTTTTGTTATCACTTGCAATACGGCGGTATTGCTGCGTTCTTTTACTTATACAGATTTTAGAGCAAAAAGTTTGTGTTGATATAGCTTAAATATTTCAAAATTGTAAACTAATGTGAAGAAAAATCCGCCTTGTTATTTGGGCGGATTTTTCTTATATTTAATCGGTGACATACCTACATATTCCTTAAATTGTCGGCTGAAAAAATACAAATCCTCAAAGCCGCTCATTTCGGCAGTTTCGCTGACCGAATAAAGACCGCTTTGAAGCAGGTCACAGGCATAGTTTATTTTAAGCTGAATTATGTAATGCTTTGGTGATACACCGTACTTTTCGTTAAAGAGCCGTTGTAAATAGCTGTAGCTTATGCCGCAAAGCTCGGTAAGGGTTTCACAGGATATATTTTTGCTTAAAAAATTAGCTTCAATATATTTTATGGCGGGGGCAATTCTTAAAAACTTGCTTTCGGGAATATAGTTCTTTTTTTGCAGCTCGGCAAAGATTTTATAAAGTATTGAAATACACTCAAATTTATATCCCGCATCCTTTCTTACAAAGCAGGAAAAAGCTTTGTTAAAAAGGGAATTAAGCTTGTTGCTTTTAATACCGTTAAGTACAAATGGCTCTTTAAAAAACGGCTTGTCGGTTAGAAAAAATATATCAATAAAATAATCAGGCTCATTGTAATCTACGGTGTATTTACCCCCGTTCTTAAAGGGCAAAATATGCACACTGTTAGGTGTGGTATGAAGGGTCTTTCCGTCAAAATTAACGGTGGAATAGCCGTTTGGTCGGTAGATAATTTCATTGGATATTAAATTGGGGTGATACTCCACAAAATTCTCCTTGTACTTTTTTTCGTCGGTCATACGCACCGTTATAATGTCGGTTATAATAAAATCAAAATTCATACAATCACCGAATACATTTTACCGCAAAGATAGAAATAAATCAATTAAAATTTATATAATTTGTGTAGAAAAGTGCAAATTTACCGCTATATACATTTAATTAGCAAAAAAATAATTATATAATGCGGTAAAGAGGTGTTTTAAATGCGTAAAGAAATTAATTTTAATTTAGATTGGGTATTTCATAAGGGTGATATAAAGGTTCCCCGCCCAATTGATAAGGGTCCGGTTTACACTCAGGCGAAAATTGAAAGAAAGCTTATGGGTCCCGCCGCCTATAATTATGTGGATATTCCCCGTTATTATCAGGGAATAAGGGAGCTTAGAAACGACGGTTGGGTAACGGTTGATCTGCCCCACGATTATATTGTGGATCAGGATAACGACCCAACGCAGAACAATGCCCACGGCTATTTTAAATATGATAATGCTTGGTACAGAAAGCGTTTTGAGTTAGGTGAGGAGGCAAAGGGCAAGCGAGTAACCCTTCAGTTTGAGGGTGTTGCAGGCAGGTCAGAGGTTTACCTTAACGGTTGCCTTATGAAGCGCAATTTTTCCACCTATAACAGCTTTGAGGTAGATATAACCAACAACCTGTATTTTGATAAAGAAAATGTTCTTGCCGTTTACACCAATACCGAGGAATTTGAGGGATGGTGGTATCAGGGCGGCGGAATTTACCGCAATGTAAAGCTGGTTATTACCGAGCCTGTGGCAATTGATTTATACGGTGTTTACGCTCCATACAAAAAGCTGGACGGCAACAACTGGCAGGTGGATTTTGAAACCACCGTTTTAAACGATAGCTACGAGGATGTTACGGTTGAAGCAGTAACCACCGTTGTGGATGTTGACGGCAATGTGGTTGCTTTGGCTTCGGGCAGCGGTGAAATCCCACTTCGCGAAAAGGGGGTGCTTAGCTACAGCGCCACCGTTAAAAATCCCGCCCTTTGGGATGTGGATAGTCCCAACCTTTACACCGTTAAAACGGCGCTTAAAATGAATGGCGAGGAGCTTGACGAAAACCTTACACGCATAGGCTTCCGTACAGTAGAGCTTAACCCCAATAAGGGTTTGTTTTTAAACGGCAGACATATTTTAATTAAGGGTGTTTGCGGTCATCAGGACTTTGGACTTGGTGGACTTGCAATGCCCGATAACATTGCAAAATACCGCATTAAGCTACTTAAGGAGATGGGCGCAAACGGCTTTAGAACCGCCCACTATCAGCACTGTAACGCCACTATGGATGCTTTGGATGAGCTTGGATTTATTGTTATGGATGAATCCCGTTGGTTTGGAACTGATGATGATTCCATAAATCAGCTTAAAACCCTTATCAAGCGTGACCGCAATCGTCCGTCGGTTGTGTTCTGGTCTACAAGTAATGAGGAAAAGGTGCATATAAGTGAGATTGGTGAGCGCATCCACAAGGCGCTTTATCAGGTTATTTATAAGCTGGATAAAACCCGCTTTATTACCGCCGCCGAGGACAGCGAGCCAATAGATTCCTTTATCTACAGTCATTGCGATGCAATCGGTATAAACTACCGTCTTGAATCCTATGACGAGGTTCACAAAAAATGGCCCGATAAGGCTATTATGGCATCGGAATGTGCTGCCGCAGGTACCTCAAGGGACTGGAACTTCCCCGATACTTACGGCAGAGCCTCCGCCTTTGATAAGGATGCAAACTCCTACTTTTTAAGCCGAGAAAAAACCTGGAAGCACATTACCGAGCGAGAGTATATTATGGGTATGTACCAATGGGTGGCTATTGACCACCGCGGCGAGGCTGTCTGGCCTATGATTTCTTCAAAATCGGGTTCAATTGACCTTTACCTTAATAAAAAAAGCGGATTTTACCTTAATAAATCTCACTTTACCGATAATCCAATGGTACATATTGTTCCCCATTGGAATTTTAAAGGTTTAGAGGGCGAAGAAATTTTTGTTACGGTATACACCAACTGCGATGAATTAGAGCTTATTTTAAACGGCGAATCCCTTGGTAAAAAACAGATTGAAAAGTACGGCAGAGGGGAATGGAATGTACCCTATACCTCCGGTACAATAAAGGTTATAGGCTACCGCAACGGAAAAATTGTAGCCGAGGATGAAAGAGTAACCACAGGCAAACCACATAGACTTTGCCTTACCCAAAATGCGGAATGTGTGGCAGACGGAAGTCAGTGCGCACTATTTACCTGCGAGGTGCTGGATGAACAAGGCAGAGCTGTGCCCGATGCATCAGAGTTTGTAGAATTTTTTGCCACTAACGGCGCTAAAATAATAGGCACAGGCTCCGACTCCTGCGACCATATAAAGGTAACCGAGCCAAAACGCAAGATGTATATGGGCAAAATCAGTGTTGCAGTGCGCCCCGAAGCGAAAAGCGAAGGCTTTGAGCTTTACGCCAAAAGCGACAGACTTGGACTTTGCAAAGCAGTGGTTAAATTTTAAATAAACCTAAAAAATTGTGGTGAACGCCCCGCGTTCTTTTATTACGAATAAATCTGTGGATGCGGCGTAGTTTTCACCCCGCGTCCATTTTATTTGTGGGTGTAAGGCGGTTTTTAGCCTGTGCTTTGTCTTTTTAAAGCAACCCGATAAATTGTGGTGAACGCCAAGCGTTCCCTTTTTGCGGGATAATCTTAATCTTTAGGCTAAATCTCGTTCCGCGCCCATAAAGCAAGCGATAAATTGTGGTCTATCGCACAAATTTGCCTTTTATACCGTAGCGGCGATTATTAATCGCCACATAAAAAACTCGAATTTTTGCTTTTCCACCTTATCCACCGCCGTTCGGCGGTGAAGGGGAGATTATTTACAGCAAAAAGCCTTCGCAAATCGCTCTATTAAAGTTTTTTTCTTGTAGGGGCGAGCATTGCTCGCCCGCATAAATAGCACAAACCTTTTTCGGGCGATTAATAATCGCCCCTACGGTAAAATTATAAATCTGTGCAATAAACTATAATTTATTGTGCAGCTATATATTTACAAAACCATCTTTAAAATACGCAAATAAAAAATTTCAAAAAAAAGATAAAAAAATTCAAAATTTGTTATGATACAATAGATAGGTAACAGTAAAAATAGAAAAAACAACTCAAATGTGTTAAGATGTAAAGTGACCAAACAAAACATCAGCACAAAGGAGTTGTTTTTCCAATGAAAAGTATAACACCAAAAGCCCACTTT
>JAGAOS010000049.1 GCA_017623575.1 Clostridia bacterium | reverse complement strand
CCGACCCAGGCCACCGCATACGGAACAAAAAGTCCGTTAGCTGATCCCAGAAATCGAGATGTAAGTGCTTCTGTAAAGCACCTACTCCGACGAGGGCCAACGTGCCCGGAACAATGCGTCCGGGGACTGTTCCCCGAAATCGAAATGTAAGTGCTTCTGTAAAGCACCTACTCCGACCCAGGCCACCGCATACGGAACAAAAAGTCCGTTAGCTGATCCCAGAAATCGAGATGTAAGTGCTTCTGTAAAGCACCTACTCCGACGAGGGCCACCGCATACGGAACAAAAAGTCCGTTAGCTGATCCCCGAAATCGAAATGTAAGTGCTTCTGTAAAGCACCTACTCCGACGAGGGCCATCGCGTACGGAACTAATCGTCCGCTGGCTGAGCCCAGAAATCGAAATGTAAGTGCTTCTGTAAAGCACCTACTCCGACCCAGGCCAACGTGCCCGGAACAATGCGTCCGGGGACTGTTCCCCGAAATCGAAATGTAAGTGCTTCTGTAAAGCACTTACTCCGACCCAGGCCAACGTGCCCGGAACAATGCGTCCGGGGACTGTTCCAAGAAATCGAAATTTAAGTGCTTCTAAGATTAGTATAGCACAAAATAATCAAAAGTCAACAGGAAATTTTGTAATTGATGAAAACGGAAATATTGCAGAATTATATATTGGTTTCTATAAAAATGACAGTAGAAAGTATTATACATCCAAAGAACTATTTTATGCTACCTCTGATTTTAAATCTAATTCGCATGCTTAAGTGCGGTCGGTTTTGGAAAAACTGCCGAAAAAAAGTGAAAAGATAAAAAAAGAAATTCACGAGCTTAAGGTTTTAAGGTCTGATTGTGAAAAGCTTATTATGAATCTGCCGCATACTTTGTGGCGGAGATATTTGCTTGTTCGTTTTATTTTTGGTGAGACTTATTCCGATATCGCCAATATGTTTGACGTTGACGAGAGAACGTGCTACAGAAATGTCAAAAAAGGAGTTCAGACATTGGAAAATATGCATAAGCAGGAAAATAAGCACTCATAAAAGTGCTTATTTTGAAATATTATTTTTAATTCTTTCAAGCTCCGCAATTACTAATCTTTCTACATAGTCGGGGGGAGTACGACGGTCTGATTCCCAATCCTGAATAGTGCGTTTTGGAATGCCAAGCTTTTGGGACATAGAATCTTGAGTCAGTCCTGCATTGAGACGTGCATCTTTGATTTTAGACATCATTCATCCTTTCCTTTGCGAATGTGTTTGAAGACGAGGCATCTTATAATTTTTGAGATGCCTAAACAAAACATAACTATCGCAAAAATTAATAAATAAGTTTTCATACATTTACCTCATTGACATTTTGAAAATTAGGTTATATAATCAAGGGGGTAATCCACTTGATTATAGGTTGATTAGAACAACCACTTTACTATCAGGGCTGTGATAACCCCGACTATCAGGTCAATCAATCCGCTAATGAATAACTCGGTCAAGTTAACTTCGGATTTGGTTGGCCTTTTTTATTGCTCAATGTTATCTTATATTATGCCACGCAATGCGTGATTTATCAAAGGGTTTTTGAAAAAATATTGATTTTTAACACGCCTTCGGCGGTACATCTTAGGGATTAATCGCCTAAAATCCATGTTTTTAGCACATAACTTTGTTAAATTTTTTCACAATCCATAGAGGATTCCTCAAAATTTTGCCTTGTTCTGCACTTAAAAACAAGAATTTTATGGTGCAAAGCAGTTTTGGGTTAGAAATTTTTCGAATTAGAGAAACATAAAAAAGGTAAGTGAATATTATAAGAAATCAAACGGTAAAACGAAGCTCAGTTTTGAAGGTGCTAAAAAAGAAATTGTTGCACAGAGAATGGCTGAAATGCTTAACAATCTTGAAACGGGATATTCTGCTCTCACAGAGCTTGCGAGCAGAGACCTTAAGACCGCAAGGGGAATTGTTAATACTATTAAAGATACCTACAATAGAATTAAGGACAAGCTTACTCATAACGAAGGAAGATATTACGGAAAATATGTAAAGCTGGCAAAGTACGAAGAAGCAATTAAGCTGTTCGAAAAGGCTGTAAGAGATGGGGCAAGGAATAAAGGGTCGGTAATAAATAGTAATCAAAATTCAAATGGTGTGTCGTTTTCTTTTGAAGGTGTAACTAAAGGCGGTATAAGAATATATAAAACAGATTTTCCTATAGGAACATCTAAAAAAACTAAACAGACATTGTTCGAGAATAGAGTAGCTACTATTTTTAATTTAGGCGCTGTTACTTTGAATACAAGTACGAAAAAAATTGAAATTAAGGGTGATATGTTTACGGCCGAAAAAAATCTTTATGGTGACAAAAAAGCTTCAAAAAAAGAAATGAAAGCTAAATTGAATTCATTATATGATTTAGCAGATATTTTAGCAACATCTAATTTTAAAAAAGTAAAGTCGGAAGATAGTTACATAAATCCTAATATTAAACCTAAAAACAAAGCACATAAAGGAGTAAAATATTGGTATAAATTTGAAAACAGAATATATTTAGATGGTGATTTATATGATGTTACATTCAATATAAGAGATAAAGGCAAAGAACAGTATGAATATCTTATTGAGTTTAAAGATTTAAAAAAGAAGATGACTCCAGTCGGCAATACGGTCCAAAAGAGACCTCCTGCGAACTACCGGGCATCTTCTTCTAAGGGTATGGTATCACAGAATAAACCGATTGTCAAGGGGAAAAATTCAGGAAATCCGACAAATAATACCCAAAATGACTTTACGGATTACAGCAAGTACCGAAATGGGGATAACGGTAATACTGCAGTTTTGGATAAGCCTGCTGATAACAAAAACGGAGCGGTTGATAACAATACTGCGGAGACTGCAACAAAGAAAGGCAACAATGGTGTTGAGGTTATAGGTTTTGACAGAGCAGACGGAAACTATGCAAGGTTT
>JAGAOS010000048.1 GCA_017623575.1 Clostridia bacterium | reverse complement strand
CTGCGACCTGAAATATGCAGAATTTCTGGTGGCTTTCGCGTGCGATGATGGCGGCGAGGCTGTCGCCTGCTGACATCAGCAATCCGAAAAACGCCGAAATAATGCTATTTCAGGCGTGTTCGGATACTCCTCCTCTGCTTATGTTTGGTGTAAAAAGATATTCTGAAAATAATAGTGAGTATTAATATTTTTTAGGCAAGGCAGGAATAACCGTCATACTTTCGGCAGTTTTACTGATTAAAAACAAAGGTTTCAACTACATTCTCTTTGGTATGATTTTGGGTGTTTCGGTATGTTTTTTGTCATACTTAATAAAATATAGCTATTTTTTAATTTTAAGATGGCTTTATTTTATTCATAACTTGAAAACTTAAGAGAAAAATGTTATATTAATATCAAGAAAATGTGTGTAGTTATGCTGTATTCTGGACTTTCTGAATTGTCCCCGAAAATTTTAAGTTTTGATAAATGAGGCATTGAAAATGAACCAATATCAAGAAATTCTTGAAAAAGTGGCTGCAAAAGAAATGACCATTCCTGTTATTTTAAGTATTATTCTGTTGATTCTGTTAGTAATAATTTGGATCAGCTCTTATCGTCATTTTATGAAAATGAAGAAAAAACATATCAATATGTACAAGTCCCCTAAACAAGTAAAGGGTCGTAAGCAATGCTTTTGGGCATTGATTGCTATATCAGTTATTGGTGTGGGTTTGAGCGTTTTACTTTTATTAGATTCTATAGACACAGTGTCGGCTATTAATAAAGATATTAACGAAAATTCTTATATAACTTATAAAGGTGAATATTACATAAATGAAGATGGGTACACGGGAAAATATATGTTATATGATAGATGGGTGTCTGTGGACTTTAAAAATGGTGATTGTGCGTTTCTTTACATAAATGATATTTTTGAAGCTTTTGGAACAGACCGTGGCGAATGTAGAGGTAAAGTTGTATACGGAAAAAATAGTTTAATTGTCGTAGACATAAGTGACAACAGAACAGTTTATTAAATTTTTTTAGATTTAGACATTGACCGTAATTTTAGAAGAGTATGTGGATATATAGATTTGACTGTTAAAAATTCTCTCCCTCAGTCAGCTTCGATGACAGCGCCCTCATCAGAGGGAGCCGAAAACTAATTTGTTCCTAACTTGACACAAGCATATAATACATTCAAAAGGAGAAAGGTTTATGGAAACTTTATTTGAAAATAGATATATTAAGAATCGTGAATGGGCAAAAGATGTATTTGGGTATATAAATTTTCGTCGCCCCTTAATTATTGTTTTTGATATTTATTTTTTTCTGTATATTGTAATAGGTATTATTGACATAATCGTTGATAAGAATATTGATGTATATTCGTTTATACTACCAATTGTTTGGATATTTTTGCAGGTGTTTATATATGTCAAGAATGTTAATGTTACATTGAAACGCGATTTAGAGATACATGGAAAACCTATAGAAGTTGCCGTAATTGTTACTGATGAGAAGATTACAACGGTTCAGTCAACAGGTTCTGAAATTCATTTGAATTATGCAGATGTAAAAAAAGCGTTTCAAACGAAGAAATACATATATTTACAAACAAAAACCAATTTGCTTTGCTCTTTTAAAAAAGACGGTTTTTCTTTTGGCAATAAAGAAGATTTTTTGGAGTTTTTGAGAAACAAAGGCATAAAAATAAAGTAACAATAAAGAAAACTAGGTTTTAACGCCGGTTCTATTATGAATGCAGATTCTAAAAATCCTGTTCGCGAAAGTGGGCGGGATTTTCGTTAACCCTTTGCACTGTACTTTTTATAGCTTTCAGTTAAAAATTGTTGCTGGTCTAAAGCTTTCCGGCAATAAAAAACACAAAAAGCATCTCGACTTTGTTAGCCGGGATGCTTTTTTACGCTATATATGTTGTTAAAAATTAAAGCAATAAGTTTTTATGTTGCAAAAGCTTATTTGCCTACATAAAGGGGAAGAACTACGCTGTCAAGATAGCGGGTGGGAAGCTCCTCTTTTTTAATTTCTTTTACTTCGCCATTCTTAATCTCCCTTACAACAATGGGCCACTGCTGTTCGTGGGTCATACCTGCGGTGGAGGCAAAAACGCTGACAGAGGAATTATCGTTTATAATTGCGGGATGCTCCATACCAAGACCAATGGCAAATACTGCGCCGATAATTTCGGTCTTACCGCCGTTTTTGGTCTCGTATGCGGTGCCTTCCTCTTCGGTCTTACAGCCCATTACCCAAAGCAGACCGCCGTCATTAATAACCTCATGGAGTGAACGCTCGGGGTTAATCTGCCTTGCATAAACTGTTTGATTTTTAAATAAGAAGTTTGCGCGGGTGCGGTCATAAGGGTATTTTTCCTCACCCGGCAGGGGTTCTTTTCTTTTGCCTGCGCCGGGGATACCGCCAATGGTACAGCCTGTGTTTTCCATAAACACCTTGCCGCCCTCTACAGTGTTAAAGTAGATGGATGCGGTTTGAACATGAACATCGCTGAAAATAAGGGTGCGCTTGGTTGCGTGGTTTACAAGGGTCATATAGCCAAAGAACTTTTCAAAGGCAAAAAGATCCTCAATAATAAGCGGCTCGTCACTATCGCCAACAATTTTAAATGCGCCTGTATCACGTATTTTTGATAGGTTGGGACCGCTTGCCAAATCACCGTACATAAAGTTTACTCTGCGCACATGGGCGGGAATTTCAATAACATCGTCGATTAAATATCTGCCTGCGTTAAAAAATACGGTGGGCTTGCCGCAGTTCATAGCGGCGCGGATAGCCTCGGTATCATCGGTAACACCGTCACCCTTTGCGCCAAAGCTGTTTACCGATACCCAATCCTCAGGGTCGTCCCAAGGAACTTCGGGGGTTTCCTCAACGGGTAGGTTAAGAGAGGTGGCACTGCTCTGCTCAAATAGTGTTCTGGGACCGTGTGAGCAGAATTCTGCCAGATAATCCTTAACCGAGGGCACCTGCATATAGTTCATATCCTGACGCATTATGTATTCATAACCCTCAGATTTAATGTTTCTGAGGAAGCAATATCCGTATTGATGGCGGATTGCTGTTTCTATAGGACTGCCGCCTAAAAGCTCAGCATCAATAAGAGAAACAAGACCGATCATACCCTCCATACGAAGAACGGGAACCTCGTTAAAGCTTTTTAAATCGCGGATTGAGGTTACTGTGTTGCCCGCATAAATGCCGCAACGCTTTTGACTTCTAAGGGTAATATGCTCAAAGGTGGTGTAAAGGAACTGGGGCATTGTTTTTATGCCGTAGTTAAAGCCAACGATTTCCATATTCTGAACAAGGCAGGCAGAAACCTTTTCGTGAAGAACCGAAAAGCCTGTATTACCGCGAAAATCCTCAGAAATAATGCGAACATTGCGCACCGCGCCTGTGTTGTTGGCAAAGTAGCGCACACCTGTTGCGCCGGGGTTGCCCTTACCAACATTAATGGTGATGTTTTCCAGCATATTTGTCATTGCAATGTTGGATGCCTCACCCTGCAAAAAGCATATAACGGGTCGATCCTGACCATGCTCAAAGCCTTTGCAGTTATCCTTTAGCTTAATTACGGTTTCGTCCATATTTTCGCCCATAAAGCGGAGCTGAGCATTCATCTCCAAATGGCGAAGGCTGGATAAAAAGTTTCTGAATTCCTCCATAGAGTAGGAGAGGGTATCGCTTACAAGGTATGTACCCTTGGGGAAGTAAATTATTTTAGACGGCGGAAGCTCCTCGGGGAAGATAACATTTTTTCTGCCATCTACCTTTCGTATTTCAAAGGAGATAAGGGCGTTGGGGTCTTCCATAGCTGTTAGCTTTGCATCGGTTTCATAAAAGCGCTTTTCATATTCGCCCAAAACATCATCAATAATCTTACAAATAATTTTGGTGCAGTCCGCTTTACCTGTATTATCGGCATTGTAGGGCGGCTTTGTAACATCAATAATGGATGTGCAGTCTGCAGGATAACGATAGCTTTTCATAAATACAACTCCTTGTATTTGATTTTAAATTTATTATAATAAATGACCTGTGGTTTTTCAAGCCATAATTTTCTTTTGGGTTTAAAAATTCTTTCTGAAAAACTTTTCTCGGTATTCGGTGGGGGTGTAGCCTGTTTTTTCTTTAAACACCTTAAAAAAGTAGTAGAGGTTGGAAAATCCGCAATAGGTGTAAATATTCTCAATTGCCTCTGCGCCGTTTTCCAGCATAATTTTTGCCTTGTTTATGCGTATTTGCTGCATATAGCTGTGGGGACTCATTCCAAAGCTTGCCTTAAAAAGCTTGCGAAAGTAAATTTCGCTAACCCCCGCCGCGGCAGCCATATCTGCATTGGAAAGCTCAGGATTTGCAATATTATCCTCCATATACTGTATGCCTGCCTGAATTACAGGGTAGGTATTGCGCTTTGCCGCATCGGTATGAAGGCGCGCTATCATACTGTATAAAAGTGACATAAGCTCAAAATGGCTGTGGGGAGTTTTAAACAAAAACAGCTCGGTCATAAGCTGATGCATACGAATAAAGCCCTCTGCATTGCGAATGGGAATAGATAAAAACTCATCCGTGCCAAAATCATCATTACATAAAAAGTTAATCAGTGTAAAGCTACCCGGCTTATAGCAATTAAGCTCATATTCGGCGCCCATAGGCAACAAAATCATATGATTGTTATCTGAAATATAGGTTTTGCCCTTGTGAGTATAGGCAATTTCGCCGTCAATAGCAAGGGAAAGTCCATACCATTGTCGCTTTTTCATTTGCAGCACTTCTTTTTGGTAATATGTGGGGGTGTAAACGCCCACAATTTCGGTTATTGTAAAATCTTTTAGTCTGTTCATATATCTCACCCGATTTGATTATATCAGTTTTTTTAAAGATTTCAATAATAATATGGAGTTTTAGCGCAAAAAAGTATCAATTTTTTTAAAATAATATCGTTTTTTGCAAAAAATAAAATATCGCCCCGAATAAAGCGATATTTATTATTGTTATTCACTTTTATATTTATCTGTTTCCATAAGGATTTTAAAAAGCTGTTGCTGTTCCTTTTTTGATTTTGTTAAAAGAAATTCGTAGCACTGAAAAGGAATATTATTTGCGCTTGTGCCTGAGTCACCCAAATTTTCAAAAAGCACAGACAATGAAACACTAAGCGCTGAAGCAATTTTCGCAATGCTTTCTATTGTAGCATTTTTCTCCCCTCGTTCCACCTGCCCGATATAGGTGGGGTGGCACCCTGAAAGCTCTGCTAGCTTTTCTTGACTCAAGCCTTTGCTAGTACGATAACTGCGTATTCTGGAGCCTATAATTATTGCTAAATCCTTCATAACATTCACCTCTTAATATAGTCTATAAATATTAAATCACTTACTCTATAGACTATTGATATTATTTGTTGAATGATATATACTATAGATATAAAATTTGTTAGTAATTATATTTATAGTATATTAGAGGTGCTTTTAATGATAAATGCATTTACTGTCAGTTTTTTTGGTCACAGGCAAATAAGCGATTATTGTATTTTTGAAGAATTGGAGGCACTAATTAAAAGCCTTTTAAACGAAAATGAATATGTAGTATTTTTGGTTGGCAGAAACGGGGAATTTGATAAGCTTGTTTCAAGCGCCATAAAAAAGGTTCAAAAAAATTTTTTGGAATATAACTGCTGTCACACCTTGGTACTGCCCTATGATACCGCTGAATATAGGAATAATTTTTCGGCTTATTGGGATTTTTACGACAGTATAGAAATTTTTGACCCTTTAGGAAAAACACATTTTAAATCTGTAATAACAAAACGCAATAAAAATATGATAGACAAAAGTGACCTTGTGATTTTTTATATTGAAAATCAAATTGGCGGAACTTTTGAAGCATATAAATATGCCTGTGCACAGAGCAAAAAAATAATTATAATAAACCCTAAAAAAGTATCAGATTTTTTAAAATAATATCGTTTTTTGCATTGTACAGGGCATAAAAAGGTGATAAAATATATAAAAAGGTATTGTTTTTTTAAAAGGAGCAATAAAATGAGCATATTTTTAAATCATACCCGTCCCGTTATAACCACAATGCTAAAGCCAAACAACACAAAGGATTTGGTGCGGGATATTAAAGCCGCTTTGGCAGAGGGTACAGATGCCTTTTGTCTGGAAATTGAGCTGATGAAAAGTGAGTGCCGCACAGCAACCGATTTTAAGGATATTTTTGCCGCAATGGATGGCAAGCCTGCCTACATAACCGATTACCGCCGCCTTAATATAAATGATAGAGTACAAAGTGATGATGAGCTTACCGAGGAAATGCTTTTTGCCTTTTCCCTTGCCGATAATGTAAAGCTTTTTGATATACGAGGGGATTTGTTCTGCGAAAGCCCCGATGAAATAACCTACAACGAAAAGGCTATAGAAAAACAAATTGCCCTTGCAAAAGAGGTTCACCGTATGGGCGGTGAGGTGCTTATGTCCAGCCATCCGCTCCGTTTTATGCCCTATGAGGATGTATTTAAAATTGCAAAGTCTCAAGCCGAGCGAGGGGTGGATATTGTAAAAATAGTTACCCTTGCCGAAAGTGAAAGGGAAGTAAATGAAAACATTAAAACCACCCTTAGACTGAATGAGGATTTGGATAAGCAGTTTTTGTTTCTTTCGGGTGGAAGTCACTGCCGCAAACACCGTCTTTTAGGACCTGTTTTAAGCAATAGTTTGTTTTTATCGGTGCAAAAGGGAATCGACGGCGGTCCCCAACCCCAAATGAGTGACGCAAAAAAGGTAATGGAATTAATGAATATATAAATTAAGGAGCATTAAGCAATGAAAAAAGCGTTATTATTAGGCGGTACGGGTGCGCTGGGCGTTTACCTTACCGAAGAACTGCTTAAAATGAATTACAAGGTAGATGTTGTATCTTTAGATGATAAAGTATCAAATAATCCTAACCTTACCTTTATAAAAGCAAACGCTAAGGAGGTAAGCTTCGCCGCCGAAATAGTTAAAAACGGCTATGATGTTATTACCGATTTTATGGTGTATTTTTCACCCGAGGAATTTGCCCCCTACTGCGATATTTTTCTTAACAACTGCAGTCATTACATATTCCTCTCCAGCTACAGAATTTATGCCGACAGCGCTACCCCCATTACCGAGGAATCTGACAGACTTTTAGATGTTTCCACCGATGAAGCCTTTTTAAAATCGGGGGATTATTCGGTTTATAAGGCTCAGCAGGAGGATATGCTTAAAGCATCGGGCAAAACAAACTGGACAATTCTTCGCCCTGCAATTACCTATTCAAAGGCTCGTTTTCAGCTTACCACCTTGGAGGCTAAGGTGCTTATACGCCGAATGAGGGCAGGCAAAACGGTGGTTCTTCCCGAACCCGCAATGAACAAGCTTGCAACCCTTAGCTGGGCGGGTGATTTTGGTAAAACAGTAGCTCGTCTTGCGCTTAATCCCAAAGCCTTTGGCGAGGCTTACACCATATCCACAAGCGAATATCACACTTGGGGTGAGATTGCTGAGCTTTACAAAAAGTTAGGTGGCCTTAAATATATAACCACCGATACCGAAAGCTACCTTAACATCATCTGCCCCGATAATATTCATGTTCGTCAGCAATTAACCCATGACCGCTATTTTAATCGCAGAGTGGATAACAGTAAGCTCCTTCGTGATGTGGGACTTGAAGATTATGAATTTATGCCGCTTGAAAAAGGGCTTAAAATGGAGCTTGAAAACCTTCCTGCCGACTATGAGTTTGAGGATGATGGCGGACAAAACGCCCGTATGGATGAATATTTAAAAAGTATTGGAATTGAAGAATAAAGATGTAAAATTGAAATATTAGAAGCGCTTAGAGCCGGAACTGCTACTGAAAAGAAAACTGATGGAGCAGATTGGTGGTTAAAATACAAAAAAGTTTTACCCGATTATTATATTTCACAAGAAGATTTAGAAAAAACGGGATGGAGTCGAGGAGAAAAACCTTCTAAATTTATGCCCGAAAAAATGCTTTTTGGTGGTATTTATGAAAATTCTGATGGTCATTTGCCACAAAAAAATGGAAGACAATGGTTTGAGGCAGATTTAGATTACAAAAGGGGCAAACGAAATTCCAAAAGAATTTTATGGTCTAATGATGGCTTGATTTTTGTAACATATGATCATTATATAACTTTTATTGAAATATTATAGGAGGATAATTATGGAAAAAATAAGTATTTTAGATTTAAACGGAGTTTCTAATTTAGAAGACTTACATAATAGAATAAAAAAAGCATTGAACTTTCCTGATTATTACGGAAAAAATTGGAATGCTTTTTGGGATTGTTTAAATCGCGATTGTGATATAGATTTTGTTAAAATAATCGGATGCAACACCGTTTCTAAAAAAATATTTGCACATATAGAAATTATGAAAGAATTACTTGAAAAAAATCACATTTATTGGCAAAACAGCGATTCACCTTTCAACTATGAAATAATAGATTGATCTTCAACTTATTATATTTAAAAATCAAAACCCAATACAGAAAGGAAAATATAAAATGAAAGCTATTTTAGTAAATGATGACCGCTCTCTTAGCTGGAGCAATGTCCCCGACCCAGTACTGAGATCCGACGAGGTTATGGTAAAAATTGAATATGCCGCCCTTAACCGCGCCGATTTAATGCAACGAGAGGGCGATTATCCTCCCCCTCCCGGTTGCCCTGAGTGGATGGGACTTGAAATTTCGGGTACCATTACCGAAATTGCCGATGAAGCAAAGGCCAACAGCGATTGGAAGATTGGCGATAAGGTTTGCGCTCTGCTTGGCGGTGGCGGATATGCCGAATATGTTGCAGTTCGCTATGATATGCTTATGCCCGTACCCGAAAACTGCAGTATGGCAGAGGCGGCGGCTATTCCCGAAGCATTTGCAACCGCCTACCTTAATCTCTTTATTGAAGGCAAAATAGAAAAAGGCAACACCCTGCTTATGAATGCGGGCGCAAGCGGTCTTGCAAGTGTGGTTATTCCTATGGCTAAGGCTTTTGGAATCCGTGTTATCACCACCGTTTTAAGCGATGAAATTGCCGCATCTATCACCCACCTGAATGCCGACAGAGTTGTGGTTACCACCAAAGAGGATATTTCCGAAGTATTAAAGGAAGAGCTTGCAAACGGCAATTCTGTGGATGTTGCAATTGACTGCCTTGGCGGTGAGATTATGGGCAAATGTATTCATTATTTAACCCACGGCGCCCGTTGGATTATGATTGCCGCATTGGCAGGCACCAAAACCGAAATCGACCTTAAAAATATTTATGTTCGCAATGTTCGTATTATTGGCTCTACACTCCGCTCCCGTACACCTGCAGTAAAGGCGCAGATTTTGGCAGAGCTTGTTAAAAATGTATGGCCTAAGGTATCTTCGGGTGAGGTTAAGCCTACCATTCACGCAGTTCTCCCCATTACCGAGGCCGAAGCTGCCCACGATATTCTTTATAAGGGTCAGAATGTTGGCAAGGTTGTTTTAAAGGTTGAATAGTTAGCCGGAGCATTCAAACTCGAATCAGCCTTAAATGGCTATTTTTAGGCATACTTTGGTTCATCGAATCTCATAGGCGGCAGCCTTATGAAATTCTCTTCACCAAAATCTGCTTTAAAAATTGCACATTTAAGGTCAAAGAGTTTTGTTAATAACATTATTTTTTGTTATACTAGGCTAAAACGCAGTAAATCCTAACGGATTTACGAG
>JAGAOS010000047.1 GCA_017623575.1 Clostridia bacterium | reverse complement strand
GAATACTTTGAACCGAATGGAGCGTGAAGATGAGGCTGCGCAGATCTTCAAAGAAATACTGAGAATCGTGTCAAATGAGTATAATAATGGCAATATTCCACATACTAACTCCACACCATTAAATAGTGAAAAGGAGTTTTTGTATATATGAAAGCAACAGGTATTGTGAGAAGAATAGACGATTTTGGGAGAGTCGTTATCCCCAAAGAAATCAGAAGAACAATGAGGATTCGTGAGGTAGAACCCTTGCTGACAACATTGACACCTTTCAACAAGTTCTGTTGGGTGATACATAGTGTTGTGGAAAGATATAATAAAACAGCGGAGTGATTTTTTACTCTGCTGTTGCTATGGTTGCTCATTTGATGAAGATGGGGGATAAAGCACTTAAATCATCCGCATCTTTTTCTATAACCCATTTGGGCAAACCTTTTTTCAGACATAAGTATAAGGGCTTAAGTTGCCTTGCATTGCCTTTTCGGAAAGTTATTTTATGTCGTAAGGTACTGTTTTGTCCTTAAAAATATAGTAATCTTCTTGTTTTTGTCGTCGCTTTGATTTTATAAAAAGTTGAACCTATTGATTTTTTTCACCTTTTGGTGTAACATAGAAAAAACAAAGAGTTAAAATTGAAAGGGTGAGAGTATGAAATTAAACGACTATTATTATATAAACAACGAGGAAAAACCGCTGGATAACCTTGTTGACGATGGTGGTTTTGTGAAAATATTCAGGAAGATTGCTTTTGTGGGTGACAGTCTTTCATCGGGTGAATTTGAGGCATTAGATTCGCAAAATAATCGTTCTTACCATGACATGTTTGAGTATTCATGGGGGCAATATATTGCCCGTATGTGCGGAAGTGTTGGATATAATTTTTCCCGAGGGGGCATGACCACAAAGGAATACTGTGAAAGTTTTGCCAAGGAAAAAGGTTTTTGGGACAAAGACAAAGCCTGCCAAGCGTATGTGATTGCACTGGGTGTAAATGATATTTTAAACTCACATATGGAAATTGGCTCTGTTCAGGATATTAACTTACAAAACTATTCTGAAAATAAGCCGTCATTTATGGGGTATTACGCGAAAATAATTCAAAGATATAAAGAAATTCAGCCTAATGCCAAATTTTTTCTGGTCAGCATGGTGAGGCATCATAATAAAGGGTGGGCAAAAAAAGAATTATTAGAATCCCATAAGGATGCTCTTTATGCCTTGGCAAACCTTTTTGAAAATGTGTACGTAATCGATTTATATACATATTTGCCCGAATATACAAAAGAATTTTGGGACAACTACGGTTTGTATGGTCATTTAAATCCAATGGGATACATTTTTACTGCAAAAGTAATATGTTCTTATATGGATTATATCATACGTCATAATTTGAAAGCGTTTAAACAAACAGCGTTTATCGGCACCCCAATGTATGATAACAAATTGGATAAGTAGAGAAATATAAAGTATAAAACTCCTTTGTTGACAGATAATAACAATGTTATCAAATCAACAAAGGAGTTTTTATATATGAAAGCAACAGGTATTGTTAGAAGAATAGATGATTTGGGGAGGGTTGTTATCCCGAAAGAGATTAGAAGGACTATGAGAATTCGCGAAGGGGACCCGTTGGAGATTTTTACCGACCGCGACGGGGAGGTTATTTTTAAAAAGTATTCCCCAATTGGGGAATTATCAGAGCTTGCGGTTACCTACTGTGATGTTTTAGTAAAAAGCACCGAGCAGGCGGTTATTATCTGTGACCGCGACCACTGCATTGCGGCGGGCGGAATCCCTAAAAAAGAGGTTTTGGAGCGCCGTGTTACAACATCCCTTGAGGACATTATGGAAAGCCGCCGAATTTACACAAGCCACGGTGAGCAGGGTGCCGCTCCGCTTACGGCATTAGAGGGCATTGACCGCCCCGTAAGCATTGTTGCGCCCATTATAAGCGCCGGCGACATTGTGGGCGCGGTGGTGTTTTTATGTGAGGACCACACCGCCGAAATCCCCCAGAGCGATATTAAGCTGGCAACGGTTGCCGCGTCATTTTTGGGTAAAAATATGGAAGATTTTTAAAGGGTGTGATTAAACCCGAAACAGATTTTAAAGCAGATATTTTTAGCTTTAAAATGCTTGACTTTTAGAATTTTTAGAATATAATATTAATGTAAACCAAATACAGTTACTGCCACCGGGTAGATTATGACATTCGTTAGGTCTTTGAAGATGTCCTGACGAGTGTCTTTTATTTTTGGAGGAACATATGAAGCTTTTAAACTCTTTTCGCGATTTAACTAAATTTGAGCTTATTTTGTGGATAGTATCACTTATAACGGTAAGCGGCTCTTTTTTGCTCTCCTCGCCGCCCGATTATTTAACCCTTATTGCCTCACTAATAGGTGTAACGGCACTTATTTTTGTTTCAAAGGGGTATGTGTTGGGTCAGGTGCTTACGGTTATTTTCAGCGTTTTTTATGGAATAATATCCTTTTTCTTCAGCTATTACGGTGAAATGATAACCTACCTTTGTATGACCGCCCCCATAGCCGTAATGGCGGTTGTTTCCTGGGCAAGGCACCCCTATAAAAGGTCTGCGGTGGTAGAGGTTAGCCGCCTGAAAAAAGGTCAGATTGTTTTTATGTGGGTTGCCGCAATAGTTGTTACAGCGGTATTTTACTTTATTTTGGGCGCTCTTGGTAACGCAAATTTAATTGTCAGCACCGTTTCGGTAACCACCAGCTTTTTGGCTTCATATTTAACCTTTTGCCGAAGCCCCTATTATGCCCTTGCCTATGCCGCAAATGATTTGGTTTTAATAGCCTTATGGATAATGGCTACCTTAAAAGCTCCTTCATATTTGCCAATGGTGTTTTGCTTTGTCCAGTTTTTTGTAAATGATATGTATGGATTTTTTAACTGGAGCCGATTGAGAAGAGAACAGAACCCATAAAAGCTTTTATTGCAGTGTTGACCGAATAGTACAAGCTTAAAACGATAATTTCCTTTGAATAACTAAAAACTCCTTTGCATATATTTAACCGAAGATAATTTCAGGGTAAAGGATGTTTTTATGAAAAATACAAGCAGTAAAACAAAAAATAAGACAAGCATTTTAGAAACAATAAATCAAAACAATTCCCTTATTTTTATGGTGTTTTGTTTTTTATTGGGATTTTTGGTAGGGGTTTTAATATTCAAAACCCAAAATATTTCAGCGGGATATTATTCCGCAGAGTTTACACAATTATACAATAAGTTGAATTCAAGCTTTCCATTGGCGGTGTTGGATTCGTTTTTGAGTCAGCTACCCTATGCGGCGGCAATATTTCTTTCGGGCACCTGTATGGTGGGCGCAATTCTGGTGCCTGCTGTGGCGGCAATAAGGGGCGCCGCCTATGGTATGGTTATGGCATATGCCTATTTTTCATATGGGCTTATGGGTATTGTTTTTTGCCTTTTAATAATTATTCCGTCGGCAGTAATTGCCGCAATAGCCGTTATTTTAGCCTGCCGTGAGGCTTTGGGATTTTCTCTGTCTCTTGCAAGACTTGCCTTTCCCGAAACCAAAAAGCCCCGCATTGAGCAGGACTTTAAATTATACTGTATGCGCCAGCTTTTTGTGCTGATTTTCTTTGTAACCTCTGCTGTGGTGCAGGGATTAATGTCGGCTTCGTTTATATCATTTTTTGATTTTAATGGGTAGATTATCAGCAGTAATCACCCAATACTAATACTAACACAACACAACCGTAACAGTGTAGCACAAATTACGGAGGCCGTCCCCGGACGGGGAAGGGGGACCGCCGAACGGCGGTGGAAGGGGAGATTTTTCACAGCAGAAAGCCCTTAATAAAGCGGTTTGCGACGGTTTTTCAACCCTTCCCCCAGCGTACGCTGGCTAACCGCCCCGTACCCCTCTGTCATCTTCGATGACATCTCCCCTTCACTGAAGGAGAGTCGACCCCTTCCCTGTCTAGGGACGGCCTCCAAGGTCACATCTTCAAACTATAATTTATCTGTGACCTTCCGGCCGCGGAACGAAGTTTAGCCATACACACAAAACCTATTCGGAATAAACAGCCCGCGGCTGCAAACTATAATTTATCTGTGACCTTCCGGCCGCGGAACGAAGTTTAACCATACACACAAAACCTATTTGGAATAAACAGCCTTTGGCTGCAACAATTAAATCTCACACAAGGTTTAACCCCCTCTGCGGAAATCCACAGAGGGGGTTTGTTATACTATTTTTCAGAAATTACTTAACAGAAATTGCAAGCAGTTTAAGAAAGGGTTACATCCCAGCCTGCTACAAACTGAGCAAGTAATACAAGGTCTTTAAGATTTACTTCGGTATCGCCGTTAACATCAAGAGCATCTTCATTTACGGCTATGCTCCAACCTGCAAGGTACTGAGCTAATGCATTAACATCATCAAGGTCAACATCACCTTCGCCATTGATATTACCGGGAATATCAACTACTTCTGCCTCGGTTGTGAACTCTATAGCGGTTGATGCCTCAGATGCATAGGCGGTTTCGGTTTCGGCTACACGCTGATAGAAGGTGTAGGTTGTGCCTGCCTGTAAGCCTTCAAATACATTGGAGGTCTGCCAGATTACGCCATCCATAGAGTACTCATAGCCTGCGGTAGCAACAAGTGTTACACTGCTTGTGGTAACGCTTTCTACTGCGGGTGCATCGGGTGCGGCAGGGGTAGTCTTTGCGTTTTCATCCTTAGCCATTGCAGCTAAAATACCATTGTAGTAAAGTCTTGCAGTGAAGTCATTACCGTGGTTAAGGTTGGTGTTGAGGTAATCCTCAGCATCCTTATTCTTAATGATTTCGCTGAAGATAGAGGAAAGCTTCATAACACCTGCATTATCATCAGCATCTGCAAGCTCAACCATTGCGTTTTCATAGGCAAGAAGAACATCTGCAGGCCAGTAGATAGCATTCTGATTGGGGAACATAGGTGAATAGTAGAGAGCTTCCATATTAGCGTTGCCTGTTACATCACGAGCAATATCAACAATAGCCTCCATATTGGTCTTGAAGGTTTCAACTGCCTGCTCTTTAGTGATAGTCTCACCTTTATTTACTTTGTTGATGTAGTTGTTGCAATCGTTTACACCAAAGCCGGTAAGAATAAGGTCGGGAACTACCTGATTGCCTTCTTCGTCCTTCCAAAGGGCAAGACGAGCTGCAATATTCTCGGCACCCCAAGGTGCGGATTTGCCGCCAAGGGAGAGGTTTTTAAAGTTGATTGTAGCATCGGGGTACATCTCTTTAAGCTTGGCTTCAAGCATCTGAATCCAGGTGGGAGCAAAGGGAGCAACATTGATGTTGTAGCGGGTAATGTAGTTGCCCTCGGTATTGGTTTCATCATAAATCTTAATAGAGGGATTCATACCGGATGAGCTCCAACCGCAGGAGATAGAGTCGCCGTAAACCACAATGTTTACTTCCTCGCCGTTTTCAAGCTTAGACATAACATTGTTAAGGTAAGCGTACTGTGATTCGGGAGTAGCAGGGGTGTAACCGTCTGCAAAGGTGGCACTGTGCTTATAGGTAACGCTGATTGCGTATTTAGGATAGGTAGTATCGCCTGTGAGAACAACATATCTGCCGTCGTTGGTTTCCCAGTCGCCTACGGTATCAGTAACAAGGGAGTTGCCCCAAACAGGAATTCGTCCACCCTCTAAGCGTTTAATTTGACCGTCTTCGGTAATCTCAAAGTCATAACCCTCAATGTAGTTCTGAGTGAGATCGTAAGAACGGAGAGATACAATGCTGTCTACGGGGTAGAGAAGCTTAACGGTGTCCTTATCGGGGGTAAAGAGTGCGGTTTCGTGGTAAACGGTGTCGCCCTCCCAAACGGGTTCGGAGTAAACATCAAGATTGTTTACATTAAGTTTCCTGCCAAATTCATCCTCATCATAATTGGGAAGATTTTCATCGCCTGCAAAACGAACAGAAAGTGCGTTCTCATTAGTTAAAGTTACGGTGTAGGTGCCGTCGGTGTTAGCGGTAATTACCTCGCCGTTAAAGGTAACAACGGCATCGGTATCCATATTGTCAATAACCTTAAAGGTAAGCTCCTGATCAATATAAAGTCCATCCATAGAAGCATCAATTAAATCAAGCGATGCACAGGACTTCATTTCTACATCCATAGTAGTAGGTGTGGTTTCAATCATGGTCATATCATCAATATATGCCCAGCAAGATTGTGCCTGAGTATCTGCTGTCTGACCGAGAATAAGGTAAACCTTGCTAAGATTCATAGAGTTAAAGGTGTGGGTAACCTTTACCCAATTTTCGCCATCGTGAACGGTGGTTAAATCTTTAGAATCTAAATAAAGGCTGGTTGCCTGATTAAGGGCTGCGGTGGAGCCTGTACCGGAGGTACCTGTATTAACGGTGGTAGAAATCGCACTTATCTGAATTGTATTGGTTTCATCTTCTATTTTCTTGGGAGCAAGCATCCAGTAGCTTAGTGCATAATCGGTATTGGGCTTAACATCAATACCCATTGAAGCAGTCCAATAGCTGTTTGTAATTCTAACCGAGTTATCACCACTATGTGCCTTTTCGGTAGAAATAACCGCATTAACAGAGCTTGCACCCACAGTACCGCCTGCGGTCTGCTCTATAGCCTCGCCCTTATTGTTGTAAATGGTTTCAGCGAAGGTTGCACCTAGGTAACCAGCATTCTTATTACCGCCGAAGTATACGCCGGAGGGATAATCTGTGCCGGTGTATTTAAGGCTGGTGCCATTCTCATATCCTTCATAAGATGCGGCATAGGTTAAAAGGTTGTTGTTCTGAACCTTTGCATACATACCATCTACAGAACCTGTAACAACTAATTCCCTATTAGCAGAAACAAGCTCATTTTCAGCATTATACCAACCAAGGAAGGTATATGCACCTGTTTCGTAATTAACGGTTGCGGTTTTTGTACCGGTGTAGATATCCTTTGTAACACCTGCTGTAACGCCTACATTTGCGGCGGCATCCTCTGCAAGAGCATCACCGTTTGCATCTACAAGCTTAATCGAAACGGTTTCGGGCTTTTCTTCGGCTACTAATGAAAGCTCATCAATATAAGCTTTTACAGTACCTGCAGGAGGACATAAGCAGAGGTAAAGTTTTTCAAAACTACCGCTGTTAAAGGTGTGGGTAACCTTTGTCCATTCGGTGGAGTTGATAGTCACATTAGGCTGTCTTACCAAAGCAACGGGAACTGGAAGATTACCAATAGCTTCCTTCATAAGGTTTGCATAAGCGGCGTCTGCGTCAATAGCAGTAACGGGATTGCTTTGTGAAAGGTTAACGGTGGTAGAAATACCAAAGTATTTCATAGTGGTTTCTGCTTCACCTAAAATATAATAGGTTAAAACATAATTGGTGTTGGGGGTAACATTTAAACCGCTTACTATTGAACGGCTGTTAAAGTTCATAAAGAGTGAATTATTACCCTTATAAGCCTTATTGGAACTTATAGCGGAAGTTGTATTACCTGTACCCTCAGGGCTACCGGAAGCGGTTTGCTGATAGGCTTTGCCTTCCTTATCATAAACAACCTCGTTATAGGTTGCGCCGTAGTAACCTGCATTTTTGGTTGCGCCCCACTCATTTGCTTCAGGGTATTTGGTGTTATCCTTAACAACCAAAGAAGTGCTATTTGCATAACCTTCAAAAGAAGCAGAACCATCTAAAATATTTTTAGAGATGATTTTTGCATAAACATCGGCTAAATTGCCATCATAATCATAAACTTCATCTCTGCTTAAAAGGTTGTTATCAGTATCATACCAACCTGCAAAGAGGTATGCACCGCTTTCATTTTCATAATCAATGCTAAGAACTTTAGAACCATCAAAATCATCGATTACAACAGTTTTAGCATAGATATTTGCGGCTTTTGCAGTGTCAAGGGCTACGCCATCAGAATCTACAACTTTAATAGCAACGCTCTCGTTTGCTGTTTCCTCAGCAACAAGGCAGAGGTCGTCGATCCAGAAGGTTTCGCTATTTAAAGGAGATATTGCGAGATAAAGGGTTTCAAAATTTCCGCTATTAAAGGTAAAGGTCATTTTCTCCCAGGTATCTGCAACAAGCGCATTGTTTTCCTTAGTATATTTAGTTTTTGCGGCAAGGGTAAATGCGGGGTTAAGGTCGGCAGCGGTCTGCACAGCCATACCACTAAGGGGATTTGTGTTATCCTCTGCGGCGGTGGGTGTGGCAGTTCTACCAACATTAACAGTGGTAAGAACACCGCCTCTGAAATCTACAGCACCATCACTATCGGTACCCTTTATGTAATAAGAAACGGTGTATTCGGTATTTGGTTCTACACTAATAGCTGTTACAGCAGTTCTGTAACCGCAATTAAGTTTAAGTGAGGTATTGCCGTTATAGGCAGTAGTGTTATCAACCTTTGCAATATTTGCATTTGTTCCCTCTAAGGATCCGGTAGCCTGCTGGAGATAAGCGTTACCGTTTACATCATAAATAGTTTCAGCAAAGGTAGCACCGTAATAACCGTTGTTTTTGGTTGAACCCCACTGGCCAACTGTAGGATACTGGGTATTAGCGGGAACAACAAAGGAAACTCCGTTTTCAAATGTTTCAAAGGAACCTGCAGTTTCAGTTAAAAGGTTTTTGTTAATGAATTTAGGTGTATAAACATCGGTAGCATTGGCGGTAAAGGTTAATGTTTTATCACGGGTAACAAGCTCGTCGCCGCTATACCAGCCAGCAAATACCAAACCGTCACTATTGTATCTGGGGGTTGCAACAACGGTATCACCAACTGCTATACCAATGGTTTTTACGCCGTTTACGGTGCAATCAACACCTGCGGCTTCATTGGTATTTTCGGCCAGTTCACCGTCTTTGTAAATTTCTGCTTCGCCAAAGGGGTTGACATATCCTTTAATTGAAATATCATCAACATACATACCCTGTTTGCGGTAGTTTTTACCATTATCACCACTGCTTAAAGCAGCACTGTCGTGATAGAACTGAAGCATTGTAAAATCGGTATCAAGAATTGAAAGATTGTCTCTTGTAGGCGCGGGGTCAGCAACCTTTGTAGCCTTGAAGACAATTTCCATATCGGTCCACTCGGTAGGATTTGCAAGAGTAACTGCAACCTTACCGCCATCACCGGAGGCGGTTGTGAAATTGCCACTTGATTTTACCACCTCAAGAGTGTACTTATTATAGAAATAATCAACCGCTGAAGTGCCGTCTTCGGTCTGAAGACCCACAAAACCAATAAGGAATTTGGCATTTCCGGTGGTATTGCTTTTTACCTTTGCTTTAAAGGTAAAGGTTTCTTCCTCGGCGTTGAAGTTCATAGCCTGAAATAGAGTCTGGTTTAAACGACCAATGTTGTTTGTTGCATCATCGGGCTGAGCAATAACAGTAGTACAAGCTGTAAAATATGTTGCGTACTCTGTTTCGGTTGCCTTAGTAACCTCATCGGTTTCCTCATTGTAATCGGTAAGGTCGCCATAGGTGGCGAAGCTAAGACCGCCTGTTGCGCGGTACCACTTGCCGTTAAGTAACGCGGATAGGTTCTTAGTACCTCTAAGACTATCCATATTTGCGCCAACAGCGTTAAGGGTTGTGTTTTCAAAATCGCCGTTGGAAATCAGCTCGGTTGCGGCTGTTTCCGCCTGAGCTGTTGTTACTGTGAAGATACAGGTAATTGTAGAAACTACCATAAGTACCGACAGTAACAGTGCCAATGTCTTTTTCATAAGTTTTCCTCCTCCATTTTTGTGCATTTTGCATATAATTTTTCACCAATCGTATGCTAATACACCTTCATTATACAAATTGAAAAATACAATTCAATAGATTTTTTAAAAGATGTTTATTTTTCACATAAAAATGTTTATTTTTGACAGTTTTTAAATATGTGGTGTTGGTGTAAAAAGGCAAAGCACAGGCTAAAAAACCGCCTTATACCCACAAATAAAATGGACGCGGGGTAAAAGCTACGCCGCATCCATAAACTTATTCGTAATAAAACCGGTCTGAGACCGGTGGACGCGGGGTAAAAGCTACGCCACATCCATAAACCTATTCGTAATAAAACCAGTCCGCGACCGCATTTGTGGAAGATTGTCAAATTTTGTGCATAGTAAATAAAAAAATTCGTTAGTATATAGCAGATATTTCATATAGATTTTACAGCGGTAATATGTTATAATGTTAGTAACTGAAAATATGCGATTTTTTTATTTCGCTGTTTTTGTTAAAATTTTCACTATCCAAGGAGGATTCAAAATGGAGGATAAGAAAACTCTTCCCTTCAATGGTACACCTGAGCAGGAAGCACAGCTTCTTAAGGTTATCAATGAAGGTAAGACCGAAAAAGGTGCTTTGATGGCAATTATGCAAAAAGCACAGGACATCTACGGTTATCTCCCGATTGAGGTTCAGACTATCATCGCAAGAGAGCTGGAGATTCCCCTGCAGGAGGTTTACGGCGTAGCTACCTTCTATGCTCAGTTCTCGCTGTATCCCAAGGGTGAGTATAAAATTTCTGTTTGTCTTGGTACCGCATGCTATGTTAAAGGTGCAGGCGATATTTATGAAAAGCTTCAAGAAAAGCTTGGTATTGCAGGCGGCGAATGTACACCTGACGGTAAGTTCTCACTTGAAGCATGCCGTTGTATTGGTGCTTGCGGTCTTGCTCCCGTTCTTACAGTTAATGAGGATGTTTACGGCAGACTCACTAAGGACGATGTAGAGGACATTCTGGCAAAGTATTAAGCCTATGATGACCGAACTTTCCCTTAATATTCTGGATATTGCTGAAAACTCGGTTAAAGCGGGCGCGCCCCTTACCGAAATTACGGTAAAGGCAGAAACCGCCCAAAACCTTTTGGAAATAATCATTAAGGATAACGGCTGTGGTATGACCAAGGAACAGGTTGATAAGGTTATTGACCCCTTTTATACCACCCGAACCACCCGCAAGGTTGGTCTTGGTATTCCGTTTTTTAAGGAATCGGCTGAGGCGGCAGGCGGTAGCTTTTTTATTGACTCTGAGGTGGGGGTTGGCACAACGGTTAAGGCGAGCTATGAGCTTGATAATATTGACCGTATGCCAATGGGCGATTTAACCGCCACAATCCACACCCTGGTTACTATGCATGAGGATATGGACTTTTTATTTACATATAAGGTAAATGAAAACGAATTTGTGCTGGACACCAGAGAGCTTAGAGAAATTCTTGGTGATATATCCTTTAAGGAGTACGAGGTTAGTCAATATATTAAGGATTATTTAAAGGAAAATATAACATCCGTTACAGGAGAAATCATTATATAATTAGGAGGCTATTCCCATGAAATCGCTTGAGGAACTTAAAGCAATACGCGATAAAATGAAAAATCAGGTTGGAATCCGCAGCGAAGAAGAAAACACCACCCGTGTTGTTGTAGGTATGGCTACCTGCGGTATCGCAGCAGGCGCTCGTCCCGTTCTTACTGCTTTTTCCGATTTAGTTCAGGAAAAAGGTCTTAACAATGTTACTGTTACACAAACAGGTTGTATTGGCCTTTGTATGTATGAACCCATTGTTGAGGTTTATGAGCCCGGTAAGGAAAAGGTTACCTATGTTAAAATGACTGCTGAAAAGGCAGCCGAGGTTGTAAATCTTCACCTTGCAGGCGGCACAGTAGTATCTAAATATACTATCGAGAAATAAGGAGGAAATATAGATGTATCGTTCACACGTACTGGTTTGCGGTGGTACAGGCTGTACTTCTTCCGGAAGCCAAAAGATTATTGAGACTTTAGAGACTGAAATTAAAGCAAACGGCTTGGAAACCGAAGTTCAGGTTGTTAAAACCGGTTGTTTTGGTCTTTGCGCACTCGGTCCCATTATGATTGTTTACCCCGAGGGTACCTTCTATTCTATGGTTAAGGCAGAGGATATCCCCGAAATCGTATCTGAGCATTTACTTAAAGGTAGAATTGTTAGCCGTTTGGTTTATGATGAAACCGTTGCTGATACCGGCATTAAATCACTTAACGAAACCGACTTCTACAAAAAGCAGATGCGTATTGCACTTCGTAACTGCGGTGTTATTAACCCCGAGGCTATTGATGAGTACATCGGCTGTGACGGTTACGAGGCTTTAGGTAAGGTTCTTACTTCAATGACCCCCGACGAAGTTATTGAAACCATTTTAGACAGTGGACTTCGCGGTCGAGGCGGCGGCGGATTCCCCACCGGTCTTAAATGGAAGCTTGCCAAGGGCAACGATGCTGACCAGAAATATGTTTGCTGTAATGCTGACGAAGGTGACCCAGGTGCATTTATGGACCGTTCAATTCTTGAGGGTGACCCCCATGTTGTATTAGAGGCTATGGCAATTGCAGGTTACGCAATCGGCGCAACTCAGGGTTACATCTACATTCGTGCAGAGTACCCCATTGCAGTTGAAAGACTTAATGTTGCTATTAAGCAGGCTCGTGAGTACGGACTTTTAGGCAAAAACATCTTCGGCACCGACTTCAGCTTTGATATTGAGCTTCGTCTTGGCGCAGGCGCATTCGTTTGCGGTGAGGAAACTGCTCTTATGACCTCTATTGAAGGTCACCGCGGTGAGCCCAGACCCCGTCCTCCTTTCCCTGCAGTTAAGGGTCTTTTTGGCAAACCCACCATTCTTAACAATGTTGAAACCTATGCTAATATTCCCCGTATAATCCTTCTTGGCGCTGATTGGTTCAAGTCAATCGGTACTGAAAAATCCAAGGGTACCAAGGTATTTGCACTTGGCGGTAAGATTAAAAACACCGGTCTTGTTGAAATTCCTATGGGTACACCCCTTAAGGAGATCATCTACAACATCGGTGGCGGTATTCCCAACGGCAAGAAGTTCAAGGCTGTTCAGACAGGCGGACCTTCAGGCGGTTGTATCCCTGCTGATCTTATCGATATTTCGGTTG
>JAGAOS010000046.1 GCA_017623575.1 Clostridia bacterium | reverse complement strand
TTCGTTCTTTTTTTGTGTTATCCAATCCGAAGGATTGGTATGTAATCTCGCGTAAGCGAGTATGTAATCCGTTTGCTACGCAAACGGTATGTCATCAAGTCGCAAGACTTGTATGTTTCTTCCTTCGGATTGATTACATCCCACCTACGGTGGATTACATTCACGGCGTTGCCGTGATTACATACATTTCTTAGAAATGATTACATCCAACACTTCGTGTTGATTACATTCCGACTTCGTCGGATTTCATACAATGCTCCGCATTGATTTATTACCGCTTTTATGCTATGGTTGAGGCACAATAGGGATAAAAAATCTGCCGAAGATTTTTCTTCGGCAGATTTTTTGTTTAAATATTTTTAGATAAGTCTTGTAGAGAAACTTCTAAAATATCTCTTAAAGCCTCTTTTGATTCAATAGGTGTCATTCCATCTCCTAATGTTTCTATTACGGTTTTAAGCAAAGTAACCCTCTCTGATTCCCTACGTGATTTGGGTTGTAAATCATCATACACTTTTTCATAAAACGCAAGCAACTTTTGTAAGCTTTCTTCCCTGTGATGAAAAACCTCTACTATTGCTTTTACTTTTGCAAGTGCAACTTCTGCAACGACATCACACTTCACTTCGTGTTCTTCTTCATCAGGATTATTTGTTATTGACTGTCGGTTTGCATCTGTAATACAATGTATGGTGCTGACAGTGTTTTTTAAATCTTGTAATTCAGTGTGTAATTTTTCGATTTGCTCTAACACATAAGGAATATCGTGTTTTAATAGAGAAGTATCAATTTCAGTTGGAACTTCAACATTAACATTTACAGTATTTTCTGACATATTATTGTCCTCCAATTTGGTATCTGGCGGACACGCAAGGCATATAGTATTTTCATCTATGAAGCGTGCCCTGCCATTTTTTACAAGACCTTTTGCCCTTTTTGGGTAGGTCGCCTCATATTCATTTCCTTGTTCATCTACAACAATAATGTTTTTTTCTATGGGTATCATCCCCTTATTGTAAATAAAGTGAAACTGTTTTTTGTTATGGGTGCCGTCCCCGTTCACATATAAAGTATAGCATATTTTATTTTTTATTTCAACATAAAATCATTCAAGCAATAAAAAACTTGCATTAACAGATTAATGCTGTATAATTATTTATATAATATTAACTATAATTTTAAAATGAAAGGTCGCTAAAAATGTATAATCCAAATTCTTTAGATACTTTATGCGCCGCTCTGTGCTATGCAATGGGAATTACACCGCCCGAAGGCTCCGCCACCGCTAACGAGGACTTATGCCTATATATTGATGAAGCTCTGGCGGGGGAGAAGTGTGACAGAATTTTTATGTACAATCCCGATGCCGTTGCTCAATGGATTTTTGAAAAATACCCTCAGCTTTTTGAGGGAACAACAGAGCGTACAGATATTAAAATCCCTCTCTGTTCGGTTCTGCCCAGCGTTACCCCTGTTTGCTTTGGCACTATGTACACGGGCGTTCAGCCTTCGGTTCACGGTATTCAAAAATATGAAAAGCCTGTAATTTCGGTCGATACTATTTTTGATGCCCTTATCCGCGCGGGCAAAAAGCCTGTTATACTGTCTTACGGTAATTCCAGCCTTTCTAAAATATATTTAGAACGAAATATGGACTACTTTATTTTTGATACTTTGGATGAGGTCAATGCCAAAGCCGCCGAGCTTATTGTAAAAGACGAATATGATTTTTATGTAGTTTACAATGGTAATTATGACGGCATAATGCATAAATTCGGTCCCGAGAGTATAGAAGCATTGGCAGAACTAAGAGCCAACACCCGAATTTATAACACCTTTGATTCCCTTATAAGGGAACATTGGAAAAATCATAATACACTGGTTAGCTTTGCAATGGATCACGGCTGCCACGAAATTGACGGTGGCTGTGGCTCCCACGGACTTGATATGGAAGAGGATTTAAATATTACCCATCTTTATAAGATATATAAAAAGGACTGAAAAGTTATTTTTTAAAAGTGAAAAAAAGTGAATAAAAATCAAAATCTGCAATAAATGTGTGCTTTTCACATTTCTATTGCAGATTTTTGTGTTTATAGAGTATTCGTTAGATAAATTGTGGGTTGAAATATATACTTTGGAAGCTGTCCGGGGACGGGCTCTGCGATCTCTGCAATCAACAATAATTTACCTATCATCTTTTTTAACTTTTTAAAATCAGAATAATTTTATTGTTTTTCTAAATACTTATTTCTGTATTCGGTGGGGGTCATACCATATCTATCAAAAAATGCCTTGCTGAAATATCTTGCGGTTTTATATCCTACTTTATCGGCTATCAGATTTATGGGTAGCTTGGTATGAAGAAGTAAATTGCAGGCACGGTCTAAACGCAAACGAATTAAATAATTATGTGGTGTCATTTTTCGGGCTTTTTTAAAAAATCTTACAAAATACACCTCGCTGAAGCCTATAAAATCTGCATAAACTTTTATTGGTAAATTTTGGGTGCAGGTTTCATTCATATATTGCATAAGTCCTTGAAATGAGAGTACCGATGGTGCTTGCTTTTTAGCGCCGCCAATGTGCATAAAAAGTTCTAAAAGCAATGTATTGCAAATATCCTGCCAGAAGGGGTTGTTTTTTGCCACATACATTCGGTCTATTACATCAACAAAAACTGGAAAGTCTTCTTCAAATTCAATAATTCTGCTATCCAGACCGTATTTATCTAAAATTTCTTCAACATTATTTCCTGAAAAATGTATCCAATATGTAGTAACGGGGTTTTGATCAAATAAAGTTCTTAGCTGAGGTTCGTTTGGCTTATATATAGCCAAACTGTTTTCTTTCATTATTATTCGTTTTGAGGTTTCGCAGATAGTGCCCTTGGCAACAAAGCTTATAAGGTAATCCTTTCTGCCCTTGGGACGATCGGTAATTATATGCTTGTCAAGTTTATATATTTCTCGCCCAAATGCCATAACGCATATAGGTTTATCATCAACTGCAATATCGGCAACACGGGTAGTTTTTGGCTCCCTAAAGCCGGGTAAAATTCCACCGTACCAACTGGGCATTATTTTCATCCTTTCAAAAAAAGAGGTTAATTTTTTGGCATAAATGTTAATTTATACACATTTACTAATAACTATATATATGGTAAATTTATATTAAAGAAGTCCTTTTTTATTATAAAATATCACATATTTGTGCATATGTCAATATTAAAAGGGCTATGGGTTTTTAAAATCATAAAACGAAAGGAAAATGTATTTATGACAAAAATGGTTAAAAAATTTGCATCTGTTGTAATGTCCTTCCTTATGGTTTTATCGGTAATTGTTTTGCCCGAAAACGGATTTTCGGTTTCGGCTCTTACCGCAGATAAAACCTACTACACCGAAAGAGGCACTACAGAAAGATTTACATCGGCAACGGCTGACGATTTTACAGCTACTGTTGCTGACCTTGTGGCAGCGGGATATACAGAATATTCCCAAAACGCTATTGCGTTCAACGGTAAATCCGATACTGCCGGTGCGAATAACCTTTATGCGGTTTATTTAAACGCAGATAAAACCGAGCTTAAGCATATTGCTTTTCACACCAATACCAAGGCTTTGCACATTACCACCCAAACCCTGAACACAAATGATGCGCTTGCTTTAAGTGAGGCTCCCGAATACACCGGTATTTGTGACCCCTTATTCATTCAGATTATGCCCGATGAAACGGTAGTGTCCGGTGGTACCAGCGGTATGTCATACGCACTTCGTATGCGTGACGGTCGCTTTATTATGATTGATAGCGGTATGGAGGTAGGCGATAACACCTATCAAGCAGATAATATTTATAATGTTTTAAATGACAACAATGTGCTTGATGAAATCACTATAGCCGCTTGGGTTTTCACCCACGCACATAGCGACCACATCACTGCCTTTACTTCACTTGTTAATAAGTATTATGACAGCGTAAATATTGAGCAGCTTATTTATAACTATCCCTCAGACGAAGATATTTTAAAGGATCCCGATATGGCAGCAGATCAGGCTCTTTCAGAGGGCGGAATAGTTTATGAGCAAAGAAAGGCTATAGCCGAAAAATTACCCAACGTTAAAATTTCCACCCCTTATGCCGGTGACCTTTATAAATTCCCCGGTGTTGAACTTGAATTTTATTTAACCCCTACCGATATGTTCCCCGTAATGTGCTATCAGGGTAATGAATTCAATACTTCTTCCTTAATATTTAAAATTAAGGCAGAGGGTCAAGAGATTTTAATTACAGGTGACTCTGCCGATTATGCTCTTGTAAACATCGCAATGCCCCGTTTTGGTACATCTCTTGGCAGTGATATGGTTCAGATGGTACATCACGGAATCACCTTTGCAAGCGGTGAGTTTTATGAGATGGTTGGTGCCGAAACCGCTTTCTGGCCTATTATCTCCGGCAGAGTTTCTACCATTGTAAAGCAAAAGCAGAATATGGGGCTTATAAATGCTCCCAAAACCAAGGAGATTATTCTGTCATCCCTCGGAACCCGCACAATCACCCTGCCTTATACTCCTGCCGAAAGGGACGGACTTTTTGTAACTCCCGACGGTGAGGTTGTAGACAGTACCATTTATGAAAAGCCAACAGTACAAAAATACGGTGATATTTTAGATGAGGATAACACTCCCTGGGCAAGAAGCGGTAACAGCTATCCCCTTAATAACGGCGGTAAATACATAACCTGGGGTTCTATAAAGCATAACACATCCGTTACCAACGGTAGTGATACTTCCATTTATTTTAATGCAAACTCAGCAACAGTTTACACCCCCGTTAATGGCTTAAAGCCCAATACCTTATATACCCTTTCCTTTGATTATATGGCATCAAGTGCTACAGCACCGTCAAACGGAATGTTCCCCAAATTTGGTATTTCGGGTGTAAATAGCGATTCACCTACCTTCAGCTACAATATTTATCAGGGGAAAAGCAAAACCGTTAATCCTAATGAGGTTTACGGAACTGATAACGGCTGGAATCATATTGAAGTAAACTTCACCACCGATTCCACAATTTATGATGAATATTACCTTAGCTTTTTGGCTACTGTTGGTGCGGTAGGCAGTTCTTATAAGGGTTATATCGATAATATCTCCCTTGCCGAAGCTCCAAAAACATATCAGTCTCTTAAATATGATTATGAAAACGGATTTTTTGGTGATTCCTTCCCATACACAGGAATTTCATCAAGTACAAGCGTAGTATCTGAAGAAACCACCGCTCCCATTTCAGGTGCCTCCTCTTATAAATATCAATTTGGTGCTACAGGAACCAAATGGGCGTTATTAACCCCGAAAGCTGCCGAAAATAAGCTAACATTAGGTGCAAGCTACCGTGTGTCGGGTAGCTATAAAGCGGTACAAACAACGGCGGGTGTTATAGCACTTTACATAGGTGCCGCAAGCGGCAATACAAAATTACATTTAACCGATTACGCAACTGCAAAGCTTAAAATTGTAAATGGTATATCTGCTAAAAAAATAGATTTTATTGGCACAATAACCACCGTTGATGAGGGTTATCCTGCAATATATGGATATACTCAAGGTGCTGATGCCACAAACGATTATATTTTATTAGATGATATTGTTTATGACGAGATTATTGATACCGTTTCTGCGAACTCTGCTGATGAAGCAATGGGAACCGCAACAGTTACCAATGCAGATGCTACCTTTAACGATTTTGCAGTAAATGAAACTGCTATTTTCACCGCAACACCTGCCAACGGCAGTTACTTTGTTGGTTGGTATGATGAAGAAGGTGCGCTTGTAAGCAATAATGACATTTATGAAACGGTTGTTACTACCGATATAAATCTTACTGCAAAATTCGGTATTATTGAGGATTTTGTAACATTAACCTTTAATTCCAATGGCGGAAGCGAGGTTGAGTCCATAAGTGGTGGCGCAGGTCTTAAGGTTAATATGCCTGCTAATCCTACCAAAGAGGGTTACATCTTTGCAGGTTGGTATTTGAATGAGAATTGTACCGAAAATTATACCTGTAAGGTATTCCCTGAAAGCGATACCACCCTTTACGCTAAATGGATAAACGGTGTTTATCAGGATTTTGAAAACTTTACAGTAAGCACATCTAACCCAAATAAGGGTGAAATTCTTAACGATTTCAACTACTCTTACAACGGAACACATTCCTTTAAAGCTGCCGTTAATAGTGGCGAAAGACACCGAGTTGTTGTTGCACAAAACGAAAGCGAAAAGCTTTCTGCCTTTGCAAACCCCGGCGATAAAATAACAATCAGCTTTAAGTATAAGCTGGTTTCGGGTTCTACTAATTTCTACCCCCATACCACAACGGTTGCAAGCAATGTTAACGCTTTGGCAAGCTATACCACTGATTCGGGTAGCACTGCCTATGCTAACGGATATGTTTATTACGGCACCAATTTCACAGAGACCTCTGATGAATGGCAAACCTTTACCGATACCTACACTCTGAACAGTCAGTCGTACTATGACGAGCTTGGTCTTGATGCCGAAAGATCTTTGGGTTATACCCTGCTTTTCTTCACCGCAAAAAGTGATAATACAGAAATGTACATAGATGATGTTATGATTTGCAAAACAGAAGATATTCCTGTTGATTTGAATGAAAAAGAAAGAACAGAGGATACTGTTAAGGTTTTGGCATTTGGTAACAGCTTCTCTAACGATGGTACAACTTTTATTCCCCAAATTGCTAAGGCAGACGGCAAAGATATTCGTGTTGCTGATTGCTCAATCGGTGGTTGCTCCTTAGAGCGTCATTATAACAATATGATTGATGGTTCTAGCGATTATACCCTTAACTATCGAACCATAGAAGGTACAGAAAAATTTTCTTATGTTTCTATGGAAGAAGCTTTAACTGCTTCTGATTGGGATTACATTACCATTCAGCAGGTTAGTGGAAACAGCGGTAAAATAGATACCTTTGAGCCCTATCTTTCTGAGCTTGTTAAATACTTCAAAGAGATTTGCCCGAATGCAGAAATTCGTTTCCATATGACTTGGGCTTATGAGCATGAATATTCAGGTCTTAGCAAATATGAAAATTCTCAATCTGTAATGTATGAATCAATTATAGATGCGTATTTACAGGCATCTGCTAATTATGATTACGCTAGACTTATTCCCTCGGGTGAAGCAATTCAAAGACTCAGAGCTACCGATGAATTTGCAGAGCAATCATTAAATCGTGACGGCTTCCACCTTAGCGATAAAGGCCGTTTAACTGCTGCCCTTGTTTGGTACGAAACCTTTACGGGTATTTCCGCACTCGATGCCAAGTTTGATTTAACTACCGCTATCGGTACCGTTAGCGATACTTCAGGTGTTAATATTGGTGTTACTGCAGAAGAAGACCTTGCTATGCGAACTGCCGCACATGAAGCCGCCTCTCTTTACCAAAAGGCTAACGAAGCCCAAAAAGCTATTGAGGCTATTGGTACCGTTACCGAAGAAAGCGGCGAGGCAATAGAAATTGCAAACACACTTCGTACAGAGCTTAACGATGATGACCTCTTACCAAATCTCCAAACACTTATTGATGCTAATGAGGCTTATAAGAACTTTGCTTTTGTAGCAGGAGATATAACGGGTGATACCGTTGTAGATTTGACAGATGTAAACTTATTGGCACAGCATCTTGCAGGTTGGGATGTAACGGTTAACGAAACAGCTCTTGATATTAATGGAGATGGATTAATTAATCTTAAGGACTTGGTTTTACTTGCACAGTTTGTAGCCGGATGGGATGTAGAGCTTGCTAAATAGTTTGTAAATTTCAAAATTCTGTGGATAACGGAAATACCGCTGATGGCAGTGAATCATCCGAAGAGGATGCAAACGCATTTTATACCTTTATAAATGAAGCAAACGCACCTGAGTATAAAAACTGGTGCGAAGCTAACAAAAAGTCAATTGGTGACTTATTTACTACAAAATATGGATTATAAGATTAATTTTCATTTGTAATTTCTCCCCAAAACACAAGAATCGACTATCTTTTAGGTAGTCGATTCTTGTGTTTAATAGTATTGATTTATGATAAATTGTGGTATGTATGCACAAATTTGCGGTTTAGGAGGCCGTCCCCGGACGGGGAAGGGGGACCGCCGAACGGCGGTGGAAGGGGAGATTTTTCGCAGCAGAAAGCCCTTAATAAAGCGGTTTGCGACGTTTTTTCAACCCTTCCCCCAGCGTACGCTGGCTAACCGCCCCGTACCCCTCTGTCATCTTCGATGACATCTCCCCTTCACTGAAGGAGAGTCGACCCCTTCCCTGTCTAGGGACGGCCTCCGAGGTCACATTTTCAAACTATAATTTATCTGTTATTTATTTTAAATATTATCTTTTATATTTTTGTATATTTCTTCTGCCTTGGTGAAGATTTTTTCACTTTCTTTAATACTACAGGTTTTAAGCGCTTTGTTTTTTGGCAGACCCCATATGTTAAAAAACTCAGGTCCTATCCAACGGTGGTAATCTGTAGATTCAAAAACTCCTTTAAGTATGCAAAGTGCTGCCTTTTTTGGCTTCATAAAAATCACCTTCATAGGGTGCTTTATTATGGCAAAAATCAGTTTGGGGTAGTGTGCGGTTATACCCGTAAAGGTTATTCCGGGGTGTACCACCGAAAGTACAGCTTCTTTTTCACCTTTAAAAAGCTCAAAAAGCGAAAACATTAAAAATCTTTTTGCATTGCCGTAAACCAAACTTGCCTTTTTACGGGTAGAAAAATCCAAATCATCAGGGTCAAACTCAGAATAATTGTGGGCTATGCTTCCAACTGCCACAATCCTACCGCCCTTTTCTTTTAGGATGGGCAGCAGCTCCTTTACAATATAATAAGGCGATGCAAAATTTATTTGAAAAACATTATCCAAACTGGTATTGCATTTGCATCTGGGAATGCTATAGGCACCTGCGTTAAGTATGATTATATCGGGGGAGAGGAGTTTAAGCTCACTTACGGCAGATTTAACCAAACCCATATCCGAAAGATCGAGCTTTATTTTTGTAATATTAACCCCACTGTGGCTTTGCAGTAATTCTTTTTCAAGTGATGATACCTTTTTCCGGTTCCTATCCATTAAAATCAAATCGGCATTAAGGTGAGCCAAGTAGTGGCAAAGTTCTTTTCCAAGACCACCTGTAGAGCCGCTTATAGCCACCCTTTTGCCCTTTAGTGAGGCACAGCTTTTGTTTATCCAATTAAAAATATTCATAGAATAATTTTAACATCGTTTAAGTATAATGTCAATGATAGGTGTTAGCTGACCAAAATTAACCCTTTGTCTATTTTAACAATAGGATGGGTTAGCGTCGGCTAACTTGTTTGTTAAATCTGCCAAATATGCAAATTTTGTTAAAAAATCGCAGAAAATTCCTTGACAAAAAATCCCCTTAATGATATATTATTAATAGCAGTTAGCCTATGCTAATTGATTTTTTTGAAGGGTCGGGTGAATCATGAATTTAACAGCTGCAGAAGAAGGCAAGGAATATATCATTCAGCGCATTGAAACTGATGATGAAGAGCTTAATGCCTTTCTTTTTTCGCTTGGTTGTTACAGTGGTGAGCCCATAACCGTTGTTACCCGCCGCAAAAAAAACTGTGTGGTTTCTATTAAGGATAGCCGATATAGTATTGACAGTCAGCTTGCGGAAGCTATTATTGTTTATTAAAAAAGGCTCGGTCTATTGACTGCTTTTTTTAAACGGTTTAGTTAGCGGTTGCTAACCCAAACTATTCAGGAGGAATAACCAATGAGAATTGCTTTAACAGGCAACCCTAACTCCGGTAAAACCACTATGTACAATGCCCTTACCGGAAGTAATGAGAAGGTAGGCAACTGGGCAGGCGTTACCGTAGATAAAAAAGAGCATAGCATAAAAAAAGTGTACTCGAATGGCGCAGAGCTTATTGCAGTTGACCTTCCAGGTGCATATTCAATGTCACCCTTTACATCTGAGGAGAGCATTACAAGCGCCTATGTAAAAAAGGAAAATCCCGATGTTATCATCAACATAGTGGATGCAACCAACCTAAGCCGTAGTCTTTTCTTTACAACTCAGCTTTTGGAGCTTGGTATTCCTATGGTGGTTGCTCTTAATAAGAGTGATATAAACGAAAAAAAGGAAACGGTTATTAATGTTGAAGCCTTATCAGCCAAGCTTGGTTGTCCCGTTGTAGAAACTATTTCTACTTCGGCAGACGGTCTTAAAGCGGTAATAGAAACTGCAGTTTCTGTTAAGGGTAAGGAACAAAAAGCACCTTATATTCAGGGCGATGTTGACCTCACCGATAAAAATGCTGTTGAGGCCGCCGACCGCAAGCGCTTTGAGTTTGTAAATAAAATTGTAGGCGATGTTGAAACCCGTAAGGTTTTAACCAAGGATAAGAATTTTGACGATAAAATTGATGCAGTTCTTACCAATAAATGGCTTGGTATTCCGATTTTTGCCGTTGTAATGTTTTTAGTTTTCCAGATTTCTCAGGTATGGGTAGGTACTCCCATTGCAGATTTACTGGTTGGTTGGCTTGAAACCTTCCAAGGCTGGGTAGGTACACTTTTAGAAAACGCCCATCCCGTTCTTTCTGCCATTCTGGTTGACGGTGTTATCGGTGGTGTGGTTGCTGTTGTTGGCTTCCTGCCTCTTGTTATGGTAATGTACTTCCTTATAGCTCTTTTAGAGGATTGCGGTTATATGTCCCGCGTTGCCGCCATTTTAGACCCCATTTTTAAAAAGGTTGGTCTTTCGGGTAAATCGGTAATTCCCTTTGTTATTACCGTTGGTTGCGCAGTTCCCGGTGTTATGGCAAGCCGCACCATTCGTAATGAGCGTGAACGCAGAGCCACTGCAATGCTTGCTCCCTTTATGCCTTGTGGCGCCAAAATTCCCGTAATTGCCCTTTTTGCAGGAGCCTTTTTTGATGGCGCAGGCTGGGTGAGTACCACAATGTACCTTTCGGGCATTGTGCTTATATTCTTAGGCGCACTTCTTATAAATGGTGTTACAGGTCACAGCGCAAAAAAATCTTACTTTATTATTGAGCTTCCTGAATATAAGTTTCCCTCTCTTTGGGGCGCATTCAAATCAATGTGCAGTCGCGGTTGGGCTTACATAGTTAAAGCGGCTACAATTATTCTTCTTTGCAATATGGCAGTTCAGCTTATGCAGACCTTCACTTGGGGCTTTGTACCCGCTAATGAAACCGCAAGCGATTCAATTCTGGCATCAATCGCCAGTCCCTTTGCATATATTCTTGTTCCTATTGTTGGCGTGCTTTCCTGGCAGCTTGCCGCCGCCGCAGTTACCGGCTTTATTGCTAAGGAAAATGTTGTTGGTACCCTGGCAGTCTGCTTCGCAATAACCAACTTTATTGATGCTGAAGAATTAGCCCTTACCGGTGGAGCGGCTGAGGTTGCCGCAGTTATGGGACTTACCAAGGTTGCCGCACTTGCATACCTTATGTTCAACCTTTTCACTCCTCCTTGCTTTGCCGCTATTGGTGCTATGAATGCCGAAATGAAGAGCGCAAAATGGCTTTGGGGCGGTATTGGACTTCAGTTTGCAGTGGGTTACACCGTTTCGTATCTGGTTTATACAGTAGGTACTCTTATTGTTGCTCCTTCTACACTTGCTGTAGCTCCCGCGATTGCAGGTCTTGTAGCAGTATTGGTAATGGCAGCATTTGTAGGTTACTTAATTGTAAATGCCAACAAAAAAATCAAGGCAGAATATGCATTAAAATCTAAATAAGGAAGATTTTTATGGATAATGTAATTATTATTGCTATATTGGCGGTTATAGTGTCGCTTGCCGCCATATACATAATCCGCACTAAAAAAAGCGGCAAAAAATGTATAGGTTGCCCGTCGGGGGGATGTTCCTCTAAAAAAGGCGGATGCAGTGGAAACTGCTCCTGCTGTTCGGGTGAAATTGAAAAATAAAATTTATTACGAAAATTATCCTCCAATGATTTCGTAGTGAAAATAGTAATATTGACACCATTGGTACTAATGCCGATGGTGTCAATATTTTTTGCGAAAAAGCTTACATATTTTGCTATATTTTTTATCTGATTTTAAAATAGTCATTTCGTCACTTGACAATAAAATGGGTAGGTGTTATCATAGGAAGTAAAGAAAATTTTACCATAGGTGGTGAGGTTATGGAAAACCGAATTTCAGTGGCAGAAACGCCCCAAGAATTATTAGAGCATTTGCAGCGTGAAAACTTAATTACAGGTAAAATCTTGGTGTTTGCTACTGCAGATATGGATGTGAATTGTGATATTCGAACACACATTTTGCTTCTTACCGAAAATGAGCTTATCCACGGCTTTTCTACCGAGCTTACCACAGAGCGTTTATTCAGCGGGTATAAACGGCAAACCCCTAAATACAGTGAATTTAAATATGATTGTTATAAGGTATCAAGCCTTTCAACCCCCGTTATTGATACATTGGTTGTGGGCGGAATTTTCAGCATTTGTGTTGATAATTCCGAAACTGCCCTTTGCGCCTTTACCAATGCTTATAAAGGTAGAATAAGACGCCTTTCGGATGTTGTAAAAAAGCTTATTAATAACGAAGAGATTAATGAGGATTTGTTGTTTGAGGAAGAAACAGAAGCCTTTTGTCCCAAGTGCGGAACACCTTATCCCGAAAGCGCAAGAAAAATCTGCCCAAAATGTATGGATAAAAGAAAAATATTCTTCCGTCTGGCATCATTTTTCAAACCTCATGCATTCGGTATATTTATAATATGCCTTATGAGTATTTTAGGCGCTCTTATGGGTGCAATATTGCCATATTTAAGCGGTAGTATTTTATATGATGAGGTACTGTCAAGTGTAAAAAAATCCGAAATATTAAAGCATATTCCCATAAACGATTTTTCTGTTTTGCTTTTAATGCTTGTTCTCACTATGGTGGCAATAGTTGTTCTGCAACAGCTTTTTGGTATTATCAAGGGTGTTGTGGTTGCAAAAATTGTTCCAAAGGTTGTTTGCGGCATAAAAAACAAGGTTTTTAAAGCGGTTCAGCAGCTTTCGGTTTCCTTTTTTACAGGTAAGCGCACAGGTGGGCTTATGGCAAGAGTAACCGAGGATGCAACTCAGGTTTCAAATATTTTTATTGATGGCATACCCTTTATATTGCCAAATGTATTTATAATTATTTTTTCTTTTGCAATAATGTTCAGCGAAAACTGGATTCTTGCAATAGTAGCGGTTGTTACTATGCCGCTTATTATAATAGTAAGTATAAAAATGGAGCCTATATTATGGCACTATTATAGCAGGGATTTTCAGGCGTCCCGAGATATGCGCGCCCGCCTTAATGATAATGTAACAGGCGCCAGAGTTGTTAAGGCGTTTGGACGAGAAAAGGATGAAGCCAAAGCCCTTAACACAGCAAATGATGCTATTAAATATGCCGAGTGGGCTTCGGTTGATTTCAGAAACAAATTTACGGCAATGTTTCAGCTGGCAATATCTATTTCAACGGTGCTTACCTGGTTTTTGGGTTCCTTTTTTGTGCTTGATTTTTTAAAACCGCAAATGAGCTACGGTACCCTTGTAACCTTTGCAGGATATGTTTCGCTGCTTTCAGGGCCCGTTAACTTTTTCTCATACATATTCCAGTGGTGGTCCGGTTCAATGAATTCGGCGCAAAGAATTTTTGAAATACTGGATGCCAAACCTGAGGTTGTGGAAAAAATAAATCCTGTAAGGGTCAAAGAATTAAAGGGCGAAATAGTTTTAGAAAATGTTACCTTTGGTTATGAGGAAAACCGCGATGTGCTTAAAAATATTTCCCTTAAGGTTGAAGCGGGTAAAATGCTTGGAATAGTGGGCAAATCAGGTGCGGGCAAATCAACCCTTGCCAATATTATAACCCGCCTTTATGATGCAAAATCGGGTAAGATTTTTATAGACGGAATAAATATACGCGATATGGCTTTTTCAGACCTTAGAAAAAACATTGCAATGGTAAGTCAGGAAACATATATTTTTAAATCAACTATTTTTGAAAACATTGCATACGCAAACCCCACTGCCGATAAAAAAACCGTTATACAGGCAGCTATTGCCGCAGGCGCTCACGATTTTATCTGCAAACTCCCTGATGGATACGATACCATTGTGGGTACAGGCGGCAGAAGTCTTTCGGGTGGAGAGCGTCAGCGACTTTCTATAGCACGCGCAATTCTGGCAAATCCCAAAATACTTATTTTGGATGAAGCAACTGCAGCGGTTGATACCGAAACCGAAAGAAAAATTCAGGCAGCTCTTAGTGAACTTATAAAAAACCGTACAACTCTTTCCATTGCTCACAGGCTTTCTACTCTGCGTGATGCGGATGAGCTTATTGTATTAGAGGATGGAAAAATAATTGAGCAGGGAACACATAGAGAGCTTATTAATCAAAAGGGTACCTATTTTAAACTCTTCCAGATTCAAACTAAGGCTCTGGCTATGAGGGGAATTGGTGATTAAAATGGAAAAAGATATTTTGCAAATAGAAAATGAAAAGGTAGAATCTCAACTGATTATAAATAGCCTTACCCCCGAAAACTGCGAGTTTTATGAAACGGCAGGCGGATTTGCCGCAATAAAGGTGGGGGATAAGGATTACGGTCACATAAACATAATTCGCACCTTTCCTTTTTCATCGTTGTGGGAATTTCTTTCTGTGCGTGAGGTTGAGGGCAAGCAGGAAGAAATTGGCATAATTGAGGATTTAAATATTTTTGATAAGCCAACCTTTGAGCTTATTGCAAAGCAGCTTGAAATTCGTTATTTTATGCCTGAAATTACAAAAATCATCTCCATTAAGGAGGAGTATGGTCACGCCTATTGGAGCGTTATGACCAATAAGGGCAAATGTAGCTTTGCCACAGCCGCAGGCTCATCGGGAGCGGTTACCAAAAAAGGAAACAGAGTTATTATTAAGGATTCAGATGAGAATCGTTTTGAAATTGCAGATATTACAAAGCTTACAACAAAGGAATTTAAAAAGCTGGATTTATATTTGTAAACTGTAAACTATAAACCGTAAATGGGGGTGCATTATGGAGCTTAATGCCAAGCTGGAAACAAAAAAACTTAATAAGCTCAGGGAAGTTACAAAGGACGAGCCTGTATATTGCATCCCCATTGATTTAACAAAGGATGGTAATTTTACGGTAGATTCCTATGTTGGCGCTACAAAAAGCGGTGTTTTTGTTTTTGAGGATGATGTTTTAAGTTATTATTCCTTTCAAAAAATCGAAAAAGCCTTTAACAGAGTGCAAACAAACGGAACTCTGCTTACTGCCTTGGTAGATGGCGAAGAAATTATAATTGCTCGCTGTAGTATGCGTTATGTATCAGGTATTGCAAGCCTTGCAAGGGGTATTAATATACTTCTCAAGGGTAATACCGAAAGGCGGGTTATTAATAATGATAGGGAAAAGCGTTGCCGTAAGTGTGGCAGAGTGCTTCCCGGCACGGTATCCTGCCCTAAATGTGATAAAAGCGGCGGTAATTTAAAGCGTTTTTTAGATATTTGCAAGCAAAATAAAGCTTATCTTTTTATAATAGTATGCTTTATGCTTTTGGATGCTGTAATTGGTATTTCTAAGGAATATATTCTTAGATTTTTTGTGGATGAGCATTTAGTTACCGGCAATGGAACCGTTAAAGATGTTATGCTGTTTTTTGCGGCGTATTTTGGTATTATTATAATTGGACTTTTTATTTTTTACATCAAGTCCTATTTTTGTGGAAAAATGGGTGTTAAGGTTGTTCATCAGTTAAGGGGAAGGTTAAGTAATCATTTGCAAAGGTTATCGCTTTCAAATCTTAATACCAGAAATACGGGTGAAATTGTAGAACGAGTTATGGGTGATACAAACCGTGTTCGCCATTTTTTCAACGGCACCTTCTGTTCAACCTTTAATCAGGTGTTTTATATTATAGGCGTAGTTACAATTATGCTTATAATGAATTGGAAACTAGCTCTGCTTACATTTTTATTTATGCCGTTAGTTATAGTTTTCACCAAAACCTTTTGGCCCAGAATAAATAAGATTTTTTCAAATCTGTGGCGCAAAATAGATGGCATACAAAATAAACTTCAGGATGTGCTTTCGGGCATTAGAATTGTAAAAACCTATGGCAGAGAAAAATCAGAAATAGATGAATTTTGCAAAGCCAACGAAAGCCACGCCGAAATTAACTATAAAAATGAAAAATTCTTTGCAATTTTTTATCCTATAATCACACTTATTTTCAGCTTCAGTACATACATTGTAATTTATGCGGGCGGTATTGATGTCTTAAAGGGGAATATGACCCCCGGCGAGCTTATGCAGTTTGTAGCATATACAGGTATGCTTTTAGGTCCTTTACATTCTATGAGCTATCTTCCAAGGGATATTGTTAATATGACCACCAGTCTGGAAAGAATTTATGATGTTCTTGGTGAAAAGCCGGGAATAGTAAATGAAGAAAATCCCCTTAAACATAATGTTAAGGGTGATGTAGAATTTAAGGACATTGTTTTTGGTTATCATACCCATCAGCCCGTATTGGACGGTGTTTCGCTGGAGGTTAAGGCAGGCGAAATGATAGGACTTGTAGGACCCTCGGGCGCGGGTAAATCCACCCTTATAAATCTGGTTATGAGGTTGTATGATGTGGATGAAGGAGCTCTTTATATTGACGGTATGAATATAAAAGAGCTTGATGTAGAACACTATCACAGTCAGATTGGCGTTGTTCTGCAGGAAACCTTTTTGTTTGCAGGCTCGGTTGTAGATAATATTCGATTTGCTCGTCCCGATGCTACAATGAAAGAGATTATTCTTGCCGCTAAGGCAGCAAATGCCCACGATTTTATTTGTAAGCTCCCCGACGGCTACAATACATATGTAGGTGAAAAGGGACATACTCTTTCGGGCGGTGAAAAGCAAAGAATAGCAATTGCCCGCGCAATTTTAAACGACCCTAAAATATTAATTTTGGATGAGGCTACTTCAGCATTGGATACAGAGAGCGAGTATCTGGTTCAGCAGGCTTTGGAGCGGCTTAGAAAAAATCGTACAACCTTTGCTATAGCTCACAGGCTTTCTACTCTTCGTCAGGCAGATAGAATTGCTGTTATTGATGACCATAAAATTGCTGAGGTTGGCACACATAATGAACTGCTTAAAAATAAGGGTATTTATTATAACCTTGTTATGGCTCAGCTTCAAATGAATAAAACGGCAGATAGCTAGCCATAGCATCCAAAACCTTATTTAAGTAAAGGCTTTAGAATTGAGCCGTTTTAAAACAACCGAATAAAACTTTAAAATCTGCAATAAAAATGCTTTTGCGCATTTTTATTGCAGATTTTTCATTTTATTTTACTTTATTGCCAATAAAATAAGCTGTGCTCATTGCGGGGACAGTGAAAATACCCAAATAATTAACAAATATGTACAAGGAGTTCACGCTGAAGACGGGCTTTCCCTCTGCGACGGTCGCTGGCCCGGCAAAGAAGCTCGCAGCGGTGAGGAGCGTGTTGATTTTAAAAGTTTTTCTACCAAAACTTCCCGTAGGATGAATAATGAAAAAGTTGCGTTCTATATACAGCAAAATATTTTACGATTTTTACAAGGGTATAAAAAAGTGTTGTCCGTCGATTGAGGACAGTTGATTTTGTTGCAAAAATCCACAAAAAAAGCAAGAAAAAGTTTTCTACAAATCGTAACAAAATTTTCTTGTTTTAGCGTGGTAAAGTGCAAAATTGGTAGTGATTAATAAAGGGTTATTTGAGTTATCAACCGAGTTATCAACAGTTATTAACAAAAATTAAGATTACAAATTGTATAAAAGTTTTTTTACTGCCAAAAATTAAGTAGAAAAACTATATGAGGTGGAATTATGTTAAGGGGAACAAACAGGTCGATAATTGAAATAAATGAAACGGATAATAAGTATTTTGAAAGGGCGCTTTTATTTGTAAAGCCTGAGTTTGGTGATTTATCTCCCGAACGATTAACAAGGGAAGCCAAACGAATGATTGGCAGTATTACCTTTTACCCTATGGGGCTTAACCGTCAGACCTCTGCCAGAAGAAGGGCGGCTATAAAAAAGCGTAGAAGGGTGATTGTTATAAGCGGTATTTTGCTTTTAATAGCCGCAGTTACTGTATGGAAAATTGTGTAAAAATAAAAAAGCTGTAATAGAAGTAAAAATTACCTCTATTACGGCTTTTTAGTACTTAATTTTTAATGAATTGTATTGCGTTAGTGTCTGTCTAAATATTTAACCAACACATCATCACATAAATACATATCATCACAAACTGCATCAATAATGGGATTGGCATCCTTAACAGTTGCGCGGAATTTTGTTTTTATTGCTTCTATACCTTCTTCATTGTCGTTATATTTTGCAATGTAAAGGTCAGCAAATAATTTAACAAGTACAGAATGAATCTTTAAATACTGCCAATCTGCGGAGCTATCAAGCTTGTTTGCATATTTATTGCAAAAATCATCTGCAAGGGCTTTGATTTTACCGTAGCGATTGTTTATCTCTTCTTTAGATAAATCAATAAATTCAGGTATTATGCTTCCTCTTACAAATGGTGGGCAGGCAAGGGAGGATATTTCGGCAAGATATTCGCTAACTGCTTTTCCGTCCTCGCCGAACGCGGCAGTAAAGTATTCGTCACATACCTCTTCAAAGCTTTTTGCCTTGTTCCATAGTCCCTTTGCCATTGCATATTGGGGAAGTCCTGTGGGGAAGGCTGAACGAAGCAGCTGGCAGCTTACCATACCGTTAAGACCGATTTTTTCTAAATTAACCATATCGCTATGCAGATTTTTTGCAACCTCATAATAACCGGGGTCGGTGTGATGATCCCACATAAGGTGATAATCAAAATCAAAGCTGTCACCGGTAAACATTTTCTTCCACTCGGTTAAATATGAAACGGTGGTTGCTACCGTGTTGCGTTTAATATCCTCATTCAGCTTATAGGGGGGAAGAGGAGGCAGATTTTCCAAATCGGCATTGGCGTATCTCTCTGAGAAGGAGTGGGCAATAGGGGCAAACATAAGGGTAAAGCGACCCTGTTTTTTGATTTTTTCTTTAAGGGGTGGATAGAGGGTATCATTATAAAGAAGAAAAACTATTTTTGTATTAACCCCAGCCTTGGTCATTTTTTCATCCAACAGATTAAGCATATCTATGTAAAAATCTGAAGGAGATTTTTTTATACATTCATCACATTCGCAGTGATTTCTGCCTGCATCACCAAGCCAGAAGTGTAAATAATCCACATTTTTGTGATTAACACAGTAATCGGTTATATAATCGGTAATCTTCTGCTGAACCAAAGGGTTAGAATAGCAAAGATTTGTGTTAAGTGGTTTGCCTTCCCAAAAGGCTCTTTCACCGTCTTTAAAGGCGAGAATCTTTTTGATTGCATCCTCAGGCTCACCTTCAAAAATCTCCCAGCCTGTAACATCCAGTCCAAAGGGGGCGCAGTGCCAGCCGTGACCTACCGCGTGGTAAACAAGACCTCTTTTTTTAAGCTCATCTAAAAGGGATGCGACAATTGCATCAATTTCCTTGTTAGTGATTTCATTACCAAAATCGCGGTCATTTTCATCTTCATAAAATCTTTTATAGTAGCGTCTGAAGAAAATACCGGGGGTGAAAAATTGGGTGAAAAATCCGCTCATACCAACCTTGGGTAGCCAATCAATGGTGTTTAAAGCGTGTTCCGAGCTTACCGAGCCTTCAATACAAATACCTCTGTGCTTGTAGCTTGGGGTTTCATCCACAGAAACCTTAAGGTCTTTATAATCAAGGCTTCTTACAGGGATTTTTTCACCGTCGGCACCGGGGTAGAGGTAGCGGCAACCAAGCTCATACATAAAGCGATAAGCCGCCATAAGTACGCTTCGCTCATTAGAGCCGGTAATAATACCTGCACCATTTTCCACATTAATTAAAATGTGGTCGTCCTCGCTTTGCTTTACAGAGCTATCTAAACCAACCCATAACGCATTTTTAACCGATGCATCCTTATTTAAATACCTTCTAACATCAAGGGTCAGGTTTTTATCCATCTTTTTTATAAGACGAACAATTTCCTCAACTGCAAATTTTACAGTCTGGTTGTTGCCTATAGTGGCTAAAATTAAACGCATAAATATTTCTCCTTGCGTTTGATATTTGTTGCTTAATAAGCTACACCAATGGGGCCTAATCCGAATATTCCATCGCAAGTAACGGTTATGGTAACATCGGTAGGTTCATCATATCTTGTTTGTGCAGAAATCCACATAAAACCGCTGGTAGATGAATTATCGCAATTGGTGTTATTAACAAAGGGCACACCGTTTATTACAACACTGCCTTTTCCATTACCGCTTTTTTGTTGAAGGAATATACAAATACTTCTTATTCCTTTAATTTCAAAAGTAATGCTACCGCCTTCTGCATTCTGGCAAATCCAACCCTGAGAAACCTTTGAGTGAACGGTTCCTACAACAAAATTAGTGTTTTTTGTGGGTGAAAAATTATCTGCATTAAGGAAGGTTGCTGTTTCAAAAATATCGTCACCAAAGAAATATTCGTTGGGGATTACGGGGTCGGTAGTGTCAATTAAATCAACTTTAGCCAAAACGTCGGATAAATAATTGGTAATTGCCGATGCAGCCATTAAATGACCTGCATTGTTGGGATGAATATAATCTCCTGCAACGTCTGTCCACTTAATTACACCTGCGTTGATGTATCTCCAAAGGCTACCAAAATAATCTATATAAGGAACGTCGTAATAAAGTACAGAGGGCAAATGTGTGCTCATGGAATTGTTATTTCGTTTGTTAGAGCCGGAAGTGTTATCGGCATTATAATTACTTACAGAACCAAAGGCAACCGAAATAACAGCAATTTTTTCTTCAACAAGAGTTCTTATAATGGTTTCATAAGAAGAACGATAATGTAAATCACCGCCGTTGTCATTAGTTGTGAAATCAACCAATACTAAGTCAGGATTATGGTCTAAAACGTCTTCCTTCATTCTGTGTACACCAACAAGAGAGGGTGTGGAGCCAATACCGGAATTTACATAGGTAACGGTAATATTTGGGAACTGAGCTCTGAACCACGCCGCAACACGTTCGCCGTACCTATTATCGGCTGATGATGCTTTAGCACCTGCGGTTATAGAGCCGCCAAATCCAACAATCGTTATATCATTACCGGCTTGTGCCTTTTTGAATACCTTGGCAAGAAGAGCTTTATTACCTTCGTTAATAATTGTGCTTTTGTTGTAATATTCGCTATTGCCTGACAAAAGTGTCTCAGCAAGTGCAGCGTCTTTTAAATTTTCTTCAGGTAATTCTGCTTTATCTGCTACCATATTATCTTTTACATCCCATCCTGCTAAATATTGTGCTAATAAAGCTACGTCGGTAAGGTCGGCTAAGCCGGAACCGTTAACGTCAACAACGGAGTTATTAATAGTAACCTTCCAATTTGCAACGTGTTGGGCAAGTACAATTAAATCTTTAAGATTAATTGCGCCGTTATTATCCATATCCGGAGCATAGGGGGTAACGGTAGGAACACATTTAGCGGTAAGATTTCTGTTTGACTGAATGTTAAAGGTGTAAATTCTGTCTTCGCTTACCTTTACACCGTCTTCATACCAGCCGTCAAAGGTATAACCGCCAAATGGGGTAGCAACAACCGAAACCTCGGTATCGTATTTAACGGGTTCGGTAAGCATTGAAAACGCATAGCCGTTTTCTGCAGTAACTGTAGCTTTGTAGGTTGCGGCGGCTTGTTGGTCGGGAGCTTTATATACCGTTAATTCATCAATGTATAGATAGTCGTTACCGGTACCCCCATTAGAATAATAGTAGAAGAACAATCTTAAATCACTATAATCGGCAGAATTAAAAACAAATTCCGATTTATTCCATTGTCCACCTACAAAATTAATTTTTTTATCTTCGGAAATATCGCCGCCCATAATAAGTTTTTTTGCGGCATCTGTACTTGCGCAATCGGTGGTTCCTATTACCGAGCCATAATATCCGTCACCCGCAGTAGTGGTGTCGGTAACAACCGTTTTGGGCAACATCCAATAATAAGAAACAACATAATAGGTGTTGCTTTCAAGTCCCGAAATTGTTGTATAAATATCCTTTTGATTTCTAGCGTACAGCGCAAGAGCTTTAGTTCCTGATTTTGCATATTTTTTCGTTGCAGTAGCCGTAACCCAAGAGGTTCCCTTATTGGTAAACCAAGTGCTGTCCTTTAAATTGGTACCCGAAGAAAGAAGCTCATAGCCTGCCGCACCGAAAAGAATATTATTATCCTTAAATTTAGCAACAAAATCGCCATCGGTCAGTTTTTCGGTTGTATTGGTGGAGTAGGGGGTGCTTTCACCCTCTTTAAACCAACCTAAAAATTCATTTCCCTCATAAGCAACAGCGGTATAATTATTGCCGCTTTGCTTAATATAACCTGCGTCGGTTTTTGCCTCTAAGCTAACGTTTGCAGGAATTTCAGCATCGCCCATATCTATCTCAGTATCAATATGCTCTGCAAGAGCGGGTACAGCAAAAACAGTTGTTGCCAGTACAAGAGTAAGAACAATGCTGAAAAATTTTATAAAACCTTGCTTCATAAAAATCCTCCTAAAATCAAACAATATACTGTTTTAAATAATATATCAAATATTATTAAAGCAATAAATGTTATAATCAAAACAAAATTTGTAAAAAACGTTACAATAATTATAACATATTTATGTAGGCTTACAAGGTTAAAATTGTGTGCGTTTCTTACGTGGCATTTTGTACTATTAAATTTTACAGAGTATTTTTTAAAATAACGTTTGGATTTTTAATATTCGTAGAATATAGGCTTACCATCGTCCTCGATATCAGGATGGTGACGGTCTAAGAATTTACCTAAAACATCGTCACACAAATACATATCGTCACAAACATTTTCTATAATGGGCTGACTTTGTTTTACAAATTCTCTGAACTGATTTGAAAATTCGGTTACCTTTTCTTCATCACCGTTATATCTTGCAATGTAAATATTTGCAAAAAGGGTAACAAGCACAGCGTGTACCTTTAAATACTGCCATTCTATTGAGGTCGATTCATATTTTTCAATGAATTCGGCAGTAAAGTTTTTAACAACCTCTTTTAATTTGGTGTAACGGGTGGTAACCTCTTCACGGCTAAAATCGGGGTAACCCGGAATAATTTTACCTCTTACAAATGCGGGACAAGCAAGGTCGGAAATTGTGCTTAAATATTCATCTACAGCCTTTGCCTGCTCACCAAAAGCGGTAATAAAGTATTCGTCTTTAATTTCTTCAAAGCTTCTTCCTTTGTTCCAAAGGGTAGATGCCTGAACATACTGCAAAAGTCCCGTTGGGAAGGAAGAACGAAGAAGCTGACAGCTAAGCACACCATTAAGACCGATTTTTTCAAGGGCTACAATATCTCTGTGCAAGATTTTTGCAGTGTTGTAATAACCGGGGTCGGTATGATGATCCCACATAAGGTGGTAGTCAAAAACAAGGGCGTCTCCGCTATAGTTTTCCTGCCATTTTTTAAGGTAGGCAACATTAAGGAAAACGGTATTACGAAGCATATCCTTATTATGCACAAAGGGTGCAGTTTCAGGGAGATTATCTAAATCAATTTCATCATAGGAATTGGAGTAGGAACGGGCAATAGGTGCAAAACCAAGAATAAAGCGACCGCTATTATTAAGTTTTTCCTGCTTGGGGGCAAACAGGGTATCGGCATAAACTGAAAATTTTATTTTGGTAGGAAGTCCTGCTTTTTCAAGCTTTTCATCCAACATATTAAGCATATCTACATAATGGTCGGAAGGATATTTTTTTCTGCACTCTTCACATTCGCAATGGTTTCTGCCACCGTCACCCATACTAAATGAAAGAACATTTATATTAGGATGTTTTTTGCAATAATCAACCGCAAAATCGGTAACAACTTCCTTTACATTTGGCTTTGAATAGCAAAGCTGGGTGCTAATGGGAAGATTATCGAAAAATCCGCGTTTGCCGTTATAAAGCGCTAAGGAGCTTCTCATTTCATCGCTTATTTCACCGTAATAGCGGGTCCAACCTGTTGCGTAAAAGCCGTATGGTGCACTACTCCAGCCGTGACCAATAGCATGAAGAATAATACCTCTTTTAGATATTTCATCGTTAAGGGGTCCCATCATGGCGTCTACATCATCGTCGGTCAAGGTGTTACCGTAATCTCTGTCATTTTCATCAAGATAATTTTTCTTGTAATAGCGATCAAAGAAGGTTGTGGGCACAAAAAATTGGGTGTAAAAGGAGTTCATACCAACCTTTGGCAACCAGTTTATGGTGTTGTATACATGCTCATATCCTACCGAGCCTTCAATACAAATACCTCTGTGTCTGTAGCTTGGGGTTTCGTCCACAGAAACCTTAAGGGCTTTATAATCAAGACTTCTTACGGGGATTTTTTCACCGTCGGCACCGGGGTAGAGGTAGCGGCAACCAAGCTCATACATAAAGCGATAAGCAGCAATAAGCACGCTTCGCTCATTGGAGCCGGTAATAATACCTGCACCATTTTCTACTTTTACTACGATGTGGTCATCCTCGCTTTGGTCTACCGAGTTATCTAAACCAACCCATAACGCATTTTTAACCGATGCATCCTTATTTAAATACCTTCTAACATCAAGCGTTAGGTTTTTATCCATCTTTTTTATAAGACGAACAATTTCCTCAACTGCAAAATTTACAGTCTGGTTGTTGCCTATAGTGGCTAAAATTAAACGCATAAATATTGCTCCTTAATAAACTAATTACACTCTGCTTCAAGGGGACCTGCAAGGTCTTTGAGGAAGAAAAGTCTGCCGGGCAGGGTGGGAATATAGCTGGAAGTAATCCAGGGGGTTTTGCCGTGACGGAGGGTCATCCAAAGGGACATACCCTGCCACTGCATACCTCTGCCAAGTGTTCCGTCAGCACCGCCAATGGCATAATCTGCCTTTAAGAATAAACCGGGGCCTATGGTGTTTGCGCGGCAGGGTACCAAAGTGGTTCTTGATTTAAAGCTTGTAAGAGCGTTCTGCTCCACAGTAAGGGGATGAATTTTAGCACCAATTCTGTATTCGGCATTTTCCCAATCCTTAGCGGTAGCATAATCGGCGGCAAAGGTGGGCTCCCAGAAGGCAATGTGACACATTCTGCCAATACCGTAAACCAAAACAAGCTTTGAGCCTTCTGCTTTAAGAGCGGCTATTTTTTCGGGATATGTAGGCAGATTATCTTTAGTTGCAAAATTACGCTGATTTGCGGGAACGGTAAGCTCGCCTAAAGGATTAAAAAGTGCCTGCTCCATAGCATACTGGAAGGAACCGGGGTTATCAGATGCAAGAGTGTTACCCTCTGAATCTGCCCATTCATCCATATTAAAGGTATAAACATGTTCGCAGGAAACCTTCCACTCTTTAAGGAAGTAAACAACCCATTTGTACATACCCATAGGGCCAACAGGCAGAATAAATGCGATTTTTTCGTTTCTTTCTTTAGCAAGACGAATTTGCATAGCAATTTCGTGACCCATATAGGTTTCAAATTCGCCAAGAGAATCGCACTTTACGGGTGTGAAGCTCTTGTTCCAGAAGTCTTGAGGCTCGGTGATGGTTTCGGGTTCGCCAATACAAGCATCAATCTTTTCAAAATCCCATCCTTCGGGGTAAAATCCTTCTAAGGCAGAGCCTTTAACAGTACTGTTAAAATTCATAATAATTTTCTCCTTTGATTATGGTAATAACCGTTTTGTGGTTGCTCTTTGACTTGCAAATAAACGGCGGTAGCCTTCAGCATATTGGACTCCGCACTGCGCACCCCTCATTCTAGCATAGGTTCTTGTTGTTTCTAAAACATCAATGCCATCGTGATCTCTGAGCCATACAAGCTGACTTTCGTGACAGGCGAGCATATCTAGTTTCATATCAATTTCGTCGGTTATATCAACATACTCATAAGGCTCACAGCTAATATAGTCGGAGTTATCCATATAAAATACGGGGGTAACGGCAACGGCCTCGCCAAGCTGAGGCTCATAATGGGGAACACTTGCCGAGAAGGATGCCTTGAATACTAATTTAGAAACCTCAACATGGTCGGACATATAGTCGTCAGGAGAATGAGTGATAATAAAATCAGGCTTTGCCTCACGAATAACGGCAACAAGGTCATCGTGCTGTTTTTTGTCTGTGGAATCAACCAACAAATCTCCCACATTTAAGGTGACTGTTTTAAAGCCCGCTAAATCACCCGATTTTTTGGCTTCAGCAATACGCATTGGACCAAGCTCCTCAGGGGGGATAACAACATGACCCATATTACCGTTTGCAACATGGCAAACGGTAACATTATCGCCTCGTTTTTTGCATTTAAGCAGGGTGCCTGCGGCGTGAATCTCCATATCGTCGGGATGACAAGTAATTGCTAGTACATTCATAAAATAATCTCCTTTTTTATATTGACAATTTACTAATTATATGATAACATCAAAAGCATAAAAATCAATGTACAAATCCACTGTTTAGGTATACTTTTGCAAAGAGGTAATTTCTATGCGTACATCATCAATCAATAATTTAATATCGGTAGAAGAAATAATGTCAATTCATTATTTTGAATTTAAAGCCGATTTTAATTTTTCGGGTGAGATTCACACCTATTGGGAGCTGGTTTATATAAATTCCGGCTCGGCTGTTATTACTGCCGACGGTGAAGAAATAATTTTAAACCAAGGGGAGATAATATTTCACAGACCCGGTGAGAAGCACGCAATTGCCTCTGTAACAACTGCGCCACCCACAGTTTTTATAATAACCTTTAAGTGCAATTCTAAGCATATGAAGTTTTTTGAAAAACGAAAAATGACCGTTCCTACACCGATTAGAAAATATATAACCGAAATGATAAATGACGGAAGTGAGGCTTATATTCTTACCGATGACAGCCCTTATGAAGTACCGCTTAGAAGACGCGAGGATGGTTTAATAGGTAGTGAGCAGCTTATACGGCTTAATCTTGAAATGCTTCTTATTAAGCTTATACGAAGCACCGTAATACCTAAAACATATAGTCTTGAAACCAAAAAAATTGAAGGGTTGACAGGGAATATAATTGAACTGCTTAATGATAATGTTTATGGCAGAGTGACCGTTGAGGCGATATCCGAAAAGCTGGGATTCAGCCGCACGCATATAGAGTCGGTATTTAAGCAAAATACGGGTAAAACAATAACGGAATATATGCGTGAGCTTAAAATCAGTGAGGCAAAATATCTTATAAGAAAACAAATGTATACAGTAGCGCAGATTTCCGATTTTCTTTGTTATGATAACCCTCAGTATTTTTGCAGAGTTTTTAAAAAGCATACCCGAATGACCCCAAAGGAATATCTATTATCTGTTTCGTATAAAGATGCAGGGAAGGTTTAAATAAATCATAGCATGCAGTTTATGGCTAAGCAGAGGAGGAGTATCCGAACTCGCCTGAAATAGCATTATTTCGGCGATTTTCGGTTTACTGCGGCTGGCAGGCGACAGCCTTGCCGACCTTGTTGCACACAAAAATCTCTCAAAATTCTGCATATTTCAGGTCGCAG
>JAGAOS010000006.1 GCA_017623575.1 Clostridia bacterium | reverse complement strand
GCATATTTGGTCCTCCGTTCATGGTTACTAGTCATTTCCATTTTAACGGATTTTTTCCAAATATGCTCTACTTTTTTATAATTTTTTTAAATTTTTTCTTGTAGGCTCTACTTGGTTACCCCAACATTTATTATAGAGCCACAAAAAGCAGATGTTTCGGCATCTGCTTTTTGTTACTTGGTTATTTTTTCTGCATTGGGGATTCTGTGTTAAGCTTAATTTGCCAAAACTACAAAATCACTTATTTTATGATGGATAAAAATAAGTGTAAAAATTACAAGTTTTTTAACTTGTAATTGGGTATAATGTGTGATAATATATTATTAGTAAAAAAGAGGTGTTGTTATGGAAATCAAAGTAGTTCAAAAAAACAGCTATGATGTTATAGTTGTAGGCGGAGGTATGGCAGGTGTTGCAGCGGCTGTAGCTTCGGCAAGAAATGGTGCCAAAACTCTTCTTATGGAAAAAACCGTTGTGCTTGGCGGATTAGGTACACAGGGTCTTATAAGTTGGTTTGAGCCTCTTTGCAACGGTGAGGGCAAGCAATTAATCGGTGGAATCCCTGAAGAAATTATAAAGGTTTGCGTTAAGTACGGCTTTGAAAATCTGCCCACAAAGTGGGGCGGAAAGGGTGTTAATCCTCTTGACCAGCCACGCTATGTTACAAGATATTCACCTTATGCCTGTGCTTTGGGTCTTATTGAATTTTTAGAGGAAAATAATGTTGACCTTATTTTTGACACCCTTGCTACATATCCTAAAATGGAAAACAATATGTGTGTTGGTGTTGAGGTTGAAACGGTTTCGGGCAGAGAGTTTTATCCGGCAAAAATAGTTGTAGATGCTACCGGTACCGCTGTTATATGCGACCGTGCAGGAATACCAACCGAAATAGGGGAGAACTATCTTTCTTATGTAACCCACGAAATGAATATTGAAGATGCAAAAACTCTTGCCGAAACAGGCGATTTTTGTGCCGCCCGAAAATGGCGTGGAGCAGGTAGTGATTTGGCGGGTAATGGTCAACCGCAAAAAATGAAAATGCTTCACGGTGTTACTGCTGAGGATGTTACATATTATATGACAACTGCAGGCAAATTTGTTTTAGAGCGCCTTAAAAAGCAGGATAAAAACACCTATGATATTTTGGCAACCCCTACGATGCCACAATACCGTAAGATTCGTAGAATTATAGGTGATAGTGAGTTTTTAGGTAATGAGGATAATCAAATTCCCGAAAATTCAGTAGGTTCCTTTGGTGATTTCAGAAATCCCGGCAGAAATTTCCAACTGCCTTACACTACACTTTTTAACAGCACCCGCCCGAATATATTTGCCGCAGGAAGAATCATAAGCGCTAAGGATGAGGGCTGGGAGATAACCAGGGTTATTCCTGTTGCCGCAATGAGCGGTGAAGCCGCAGGTACTGCCGCTGCTCTGTGCGCTAAAAATAATGTAACTGCCCCCGAGCTTGATATAAAGCTTCTCCAAACCACCTTAAAATCCGCAGGAGTTTTATTTGAATAAAAAGGAAACATAAATAAACAGAAAAAATGCCGAATGATTTTAGTCACTCGGCATTTTTTCTGCAATTTTAAAGGTTTTATTCAACATCGGTTTTTTGCAGGTATAAAATACCTAAGGTATTTCTTCCGCAGTGAACCGAAACTGTTGCACCGGCGCGTGTGATATGAAGCTCCTTGGGATTAAGCTTTTCTTTAACAATTTCAACCATACTGTTTACAATCTCCTCGTCGCAGCCTGCGTGAGTTACAAAAACATGGTCAGTAACTATGTTATCTGCATTTTCAAGGCGCTCTGCGGCATAGGTTTTTAAAACCTCACTGTATTTTCCTCTGTATTTTTTAGAAACACCCATTGAGCCGTTTTTAACCTCAATACAGGGCTTTAGCTTCAAAAGGTTTGCGCCAAGAGCCGCAACAGCAGAGCAACGGCCACCCTTGTGAAGGTATTCAAGGCTATCAATAACAAAGGATGCATTTACCTTTGTTTTAAGCTCATCAATTTTTTCTTTTATTTCTGCGGCGCTCATACCCTGTTCAGCCATTTCTGCGGCGGCAATAATAAGCAAGCCTACACCGGTTGAAAGGTTAGCGCTATCAATAACATAAACATTTTCTAATTCTTCGGCGGCAAGATTTGCGGCGTGATTATTAACCGACATTGTAGAGCTGATTGTAAAGAACAAAACTTCTTCAGCGTTTTCTAACTGCTTTTCAAAAAATTCCATATGCTCAGCCATATTGGTGGCAGAGGTTTTGGGTAAAGTGCCTGTGCGGTCGTGGAAAGCATATAGATCGTCAGGAGTAACCTCAATACCGTCAATAAGAGATTCATCACCCAAAGTAATGCGGAACGGATTTAAAATAATACCGTAACGCTCACAAAGCTCAGTGCCTAAGTCACAGCTACTGTCACTACATATCTGAATTTTCTTTTTGGACATTAATTATCCCTCCGATAATATTAATCATCCTTTATATTATATCATTTTTTCTAAAAAAATCAATACTATTAAAATATAAAATACAAAAGATATTAAAATATTGTAACATATTTGTAATCGTTTTTTGTTTACAAATCTTTTAATATGTGGTAAAATATATAAGTAATCAAATTATAAGGGTGGATTTCGGTGTCCGTAAATAAAAATATATTTAAAAACAAAACTTTTTTAATCGTTGTGTCTTTTTTGCTTGTAATGGTTTTGGCGGCGGGAATTTTTGGCATGGAGTATTCTTCTGCTGTTTCTGAGGCGGAGGATAAAATCAACTCTCTTAACAGTCAGAATAACGCGCTCATTTCCGAAAATAACGCTTTATCCTCAAAAAATGCAGAGAACGAATCCAAAATAGCTAACCATAAAAAAGAGCTTGATGATTTAAATTCAAAAATCAAAGATTTGGAAAGTGAAGTATCACACATTAAGCTTACCAAAGCGCAATTGAATTCTTCTAAAAAAAATCAAGGCTCTGTTACTCCAAGCACAAACGAAAAAATAGATATGTCCTTGCTTACTGCTCCAAACGAAGGTTATAAGGTGTGTTATCTTACCTTTGATGACGGTCCTTCGGATAACACACTCAAAATACTTGATATTTTAAAGAAGGCCAATGCCAAGGCCTCTTTTTTTGTTGTAGGCACTTCTAAGCTGGACTACATTAAAAGAGCCCACGCCGAAGGTCACACTATAGCACTCCACGCAAATAATCACGATTACGGCAAAATTTATAAAAGCGAAGCCGCTTATTTTGATGACCTTACAAAGCTTTCAAATAAGGTGAAAAATCTTATTGGTGTGGAATCAAAAATAATCCGTTTCCCCGGTGGAAGCAGTAATACCACAAGCAAAAGTCACAATAAAGGTATTATGACAAGGCTTACAAAACAAGTTCAGCAAAAGGGCTTCGTTTATGTGGATTGGAATGTGGATTCTAACGATGCTACAGGCAACAATGTTCCAAAGTCAAAAATTTTAAACAGCATTAAGTCAAGCAGTAAGGGCAGGGGAGATATTTGTGTTTTAATGCACGATACTGCCGCAAAAAAAACAACGGTAGAAGCCTTGCCGGAAATGATTTGTTATTTAAGAGGACAGGGCTACCGCTTTGAGCCCCTTACAATGGATAGCGCTGTTTTTCACCATGGTGTTAATAATTAGTAAAAAAGATTACCCTTAACGGATGAAACACTCCATACGGGTAATCTTTAATTTTATATTCTTTTGAAATTACCAAAGGTTTCGTTTACTGTTTCGCAGAATGAAAAGGTATTGTCAAAGGAATCTATTATATTTTTAAAATCCATTAGTTGATGTTTGTTTACTACGCAGATTAAAAGTGTTTTTTCATCTTCAGAGAATACTCCGCTTGCCGATATTTTAGTAACCCCATGCTTTATATTATGCATTATTTGTTGGCATATTTCATTTGGGTGGGTAGTTATAACGGTAAACTTGTAGGCGGTTTTTGTTCCTTTTATAATGTAGTTACCTACAAATCCCGAAACAATACAGTAGGTTAGGCAGAGTGCAACAGGCTTGTAATTTGCTGCATCATTACTGTAAACAAAGAGCGATGCTATGGCTACTATGACATTTAAAAGGGTATATACCAAAAAGAAGTTGGCGTTTGGTTTTACCTTGTTTATGTATTTTGAAACAATTTCGGTGCCACCTGTTGATGAATGGAATTTAAGGCAAACACCACTTACAAATCCAGTTATTACACCGCTGATTATGCAGGGGAATATAGTATCGTGACCTCCTGCATTGTATTGGAAAAAGGTATAGTCTTTTTCTTGTAAATAAAAGTAGACCACAGAGTAAACAACAACAAATACTAAAGTTCTTATTGCATAGCGTTTGCTCACCATAAAAAATGCGGCAATACATAGCGGAATGTTTATAAGTAGTGACATATAGCTTATACTAAAGCCGGTTTTATACTGTATCATAACCGCGATACCATTAAGGCCGGCAGGAGCAAAATTATTTTTAACTATAAAAATATAATAATTAAAAGCTAAAATAATTGCCGCAAAAACTATAACGGCATAGCCGATAGGGGTTTTAAGTCTTTTTTTCATTTTTTATATCCTTCTTTGTAAAATTTTCTTTACTTTATGATTATACTGTATTATAATCAATTTATAAAGCAAATGTTTTTGCTTAAATTAATCGAAAAAATCGATAAGAGGGATAATAATGGATATAAGAAATGTAAAAACCTTTGTAAGGGTGGCAGAGCTTAAAAGCTTTACCAAGGCGGCAGAAAAGCTTAACTATGTGCAATCTACTGTAACGGCGCAGATAAAACAGCTTGAAAAGGAGCTTGGGTATTCCCTTTTTGACCGAATTGGTAAAAGAATTTCCCTTACAGTAATGGGGGAGAGCTTTTTAACCATAGCATATGAGCTTTTACATGTAACAGAAAAGGCAGAAAACCTTAATGCAAATTCAAATGATATAAGGGCAGTTTTAAGGGTAGGTGTTTCAGAATCACTTCTTATTTCAGTTTTTAAGGATTTAATACCCGAATTTAAGCAGAAGTTTAAAAATGTAGATTTGAGAATCCGTTCTGGTCATACGGTAGACCTTTTAGAACAGCTTCGCCAGAACGATTTAGACCTTTTGTTTGTAGCTAAAGCGCGCAATACTGACCCCGATTTAAAATGCTATTATGCAAGAAAAGAGGAATCTGTTTTTGTAAGCAGTCCTACATATGAGGATATGAACGGCAATAACATTAATATAGAAAATATTTTTAAGCAGAATTTTATAGTAACCGAGCGTGAGGGTATGTATTACTTTTATCTTACCAAGCTTGCCGCTGAACATAATGCGGCAATAAAGGATTGGATAGAGGTAGATAATGTTCTGGTTATAATTGAGCTTGTAAAAAGGGGAATGGGCATTGCCTTTTTGCCAGAATATCTGCTTTCAAACGAAATTAAAAGCGGTAACCTAAAAAAGCTTAATATATCAGCCTCTACCGATACATACTTTAGTCAAATCCTTTGCCATAAAGACCGTTGGGTAACCCCATTTATGGAGGAACTTATAAATATGCTCCGAGCCAAAAGACCGGAAAGGGATTAAAAGCACCGCCTGTTACGCATCAGCGTAACAGGCGGTGCTTGTTTCATTAAACATCCATAACCGTACCTATGAAAATAGGTAGATTGGTTTCGTTATCAATTATCATATAAACAAAAGGTCTATCGATTATAACTTCATATTCCTTGGGAAGTGCAGCGGATTTGTTCATAGTAGCGGCACTGGCAGCTGCAGCTTTTGTGCCAACCTCATTAACTGAAATTTTTGTTTTATGAATGAATTTATTTATATATAAATTAGAAGAAATTTTTTCAAAATTCGCTTTTGCTGAATTAAAAGCAGAGGGTAAACCTAAATTAGATAAGGTTTTTGCCATATCACAGCTACAGTCATAGCTAAATTCAGGCATTTGGGTATTAGTAAAAACATTCGTCGGATTATTAAGGGTTTTTAAAAGCTCTTTACCGGTAAGTCCATTTATGTAATCGTTTATGTTTATATCTTTATTTGGAAGTAATGTAACAAAACTGAAATTTTCACCTGTATAATTTTTATTAAAGCCTGTTGCCTTGCCATCATCGTAATAAAAAGAAGAAAGAGCTTTTAAGGTCTGAACAGTTTTTTCTTCTCCATTTATATTTGTAAAAGTTTGTATGGCATCAGAATGTGAATATATTTCTTGCCAATCTGCATCAAAAAGCAGTGCATTTACAAGGCACATAGCGGTGCTTTTGTCAATATCATTATAAGACAAAAGGTCCTTTATAATACCATTTGTTTTATCGCTTGCCCAATTATTTATATCATCAACTGTATCTGCGTTAAAATTAGTGCTGAATATATCTGCATTATAGTAGTTTTTATTTATCTTTAAAAAATCTTCTTTAACTTGCAATCCATTTCGTATCCATATAGAATTTTCAATATTAAGCTTTATTTTTGAATCATCTAGGCTGTTTATATAACTATAAAGATATTTGTTGATTTGTTCAGTGGTTAATCCGCCCATCAGTTTTTCAAATTCTTTTTTTGTTTCACCCTCAGCACCATTAAAGGCCATTGATAAAACAATCTCTGCAGAAAGGGGAGAAATAAGAATATTTTGATTTTTATTAGCATTAACAGACTGCTTAAATAAATTAACAGCGAAATTTGCTTGGGTATTTATGAAATTTTTGTCTGCGTTTTTACCATCAACCTTGTTTTTGGTAATTTCCTTTGTTAAATTAATGGTTTTTGTAGCTGCTTTATTAGAAGTGTCGGTATTGGAAGAAAGGTTTATATTTTCCGAGGAAAATAAATTTTCGGTATCCATTTGTTTATTGTAACCGCAAATTGTTATTGTTAAAACTAAAATTAAACTAATGATGCTTAGAATTTGTTTTTTCATAGCTTTATTTCCTTTCTTTATCGAGTTTAGCCTTTCTATAAATAATACCGTCAAACATTTAAAAAGGTTCCATAATCTTACAAATTTATTATAATTATCATAATTTTATTTGTCAACAAAAATGCCTGTTGCGAATTAACGCAACAGGCATTTTTTATGGTTTATCGCTTTTTATTAGTCCTCTTTGGGAGCATAAAGAGCAACAAGTCTTTCAAGATGCTCTCTCTTAGCCTTTGCAGTATCAGCTGCTTTTTCAAACAACTCATTTGCACGCTCGGGGAAGGAGCGGGTAAGAGAAGAGTAACGAGCTTCACCAAGGATGAACTCTTTGTAGTCATCGGTAGCGGGCTTGCTGTCAAGAGTGAAGGGATTCTTGCCTTCTGCCTTAAGAGCAGGATTGAAGCGGAACATATCCCAGTAACCGCAGGCAACAGCCTTCTTCATTTCCTTCTGGCAGTTAACCATACCACCCTTGATAGAGTGCATTTCGCAAGGTGAGTAGCAGATAACGATAGAAGAACCGTTATAAGCCTCAGCTTCCTTAATAGCCTTAAGGGTCTGGTTCATATCAGCGCCCATAGCAACCTGAGCTACATATACATAGCCGTAGGACATTGCAATTTCAGAAAGGCTCTTCTTGTTGATAGCCTTACCTGCAGCAGCGAACTGAGCAACCTGACCAATCTTAGAAGCCTTAGAAGCCTGACCGCCGGTGTTGGAGTAAACCTCAGTATCAAATACCATAATGTTTACATTGTCGCCGGTAGCAAGAACATGGTCAACACCGCCGAAGCCGATATCGTATGCCCAACCGTCACCACCGAAGATCCAAACGGATTTCTTAGCAAGGTATTCTTTCTTAGCAAGAACAGCGGGAGCAGTAGGACAACCAGCGTCTGCAGCCTTCTGGAGCTCAGCAATAAGAGCTTCAGTAGCAGGAGCGTTCTTATTAGTATCATCAGCGGTTGCGAAGTATGCCTCAGCAGCAGCCTTGAATTCAGCAGAAGCCTTATCAGACTCAGCCATTTCCTTAACCTGAGCCATAAGACCATCTCTGATAGCCTTCTGACCAAGGTAGATACCGTAACCGTGCTCAGCGTTATCCTCAAAGAGGGAGTTAGCCCAAGCAGGACCGTGACCCTTAGCGTTTACGGTGTAGGGAGATGTAGCAGCAGGACCACCCCAGATAGAGGAACAACCTGTTGCGTTAGAGATGTACATCTTATCACCAAAGAGCTGAGTAACAAGACGAGCATAAGCGGTTTCAGCACAACCTGCGCAGGAACCGGAGAACTCGAGGAGAGGTTTCTTGTACTGAGATGCGATTAAGTTAGCATCACCTGCAAGGCCATCCTTCTCGGTAACATTAGCAACACAGTAATCAAATACTTCCTGCTGGGCAAGCTGAGATTCCTGTGCAACCATCTTAAGTGAATTGGTGGGACATTCGCCTACGCAAACGCCGCAACCCATACAATCAAGGGGAGATACGGTCATAGTGTAAGCATAACCCTTATTGGTAGCAAGCTTCTCCTTGGTAGCAACCTTAAGGTTTGCAGGAGCAGCAGCCTTCTCTTCCTCAGAAAGAGCAAAGGGACGGATAGTAGCATGAGGACATACAAAGGAACACTTGTTACAACCAATACAGGTTTCGTTATTCCACTCAGGAACCATAACAGCAACGCCGCGCTTTTCAAATGCAGCAGCACCCTGCTCGAAGGTACCGTCAGCGTGATCCATAAATGCAGAAACGGGGAGAGAATCACCGTTCATAAGACCAACGGGCTTCATAATGCTGTCAACCATCTTAACAAGCTTAGAGCTGTCGGTAGCAGCAGCGGTAGCAGCTGCGTCGGTAGCGGTTGCCCAGTCAGTAGGTACATCAATCTTAACAAATGCGGTAGCACCTGCATCGATTGCTTTTTCGTTCATTTCAACGATTTCTTTACCCTTCTTCATAAACTTCTGAGCTTTTTCCTTCATATAGCCGATTGCTTCCTCAGCGGGAAGAACCTTGGAAAGAGCGAAGAAAGCAGACTGTAAAACGGTGTTGGTACGCTTGCCAAGACCAATGTCAGCGGCAAGGTCAATAGCATTAACGGTATAAAGCTGAACATTGTTCTTTGCAATATACTGTTTAGCCTCAGCAGGCATATGCTTGTCTAATTCTTCAGGAGTCCACTGGCAGTTAATAAGGAATACACCGCCGGGTTTAACATCGTTAACCATTTTGTAGCCCTTAATTACATAAGAGGGGTTGTGGCAAGCAACGAAGTCAGCCTTGTTGATGTAGTAGGGACTCTTAATGGGCTTATCACCAAATCTTAAGTGAGAGATTGTGATACCGCCGGTCTTCTTAGAGTCATACTGGAAGTATGCCTGAACATATTTGTCGGTGTGGTCACCGATAATCTTAATAGAGTCTTTGTTAGCACCAACGGTACCGTCACCGCCAAGACCCCAGAATTTACACTCAATAGTGCCTTCAGCAGCGGTGTTGGGAGCTTCAACCTCGGGAAGAGAGAGGCAGGTAACATCATCGTTAATACCAATGGTGAACTGAGCCTTAGGCTCGTCCTTAGCAAGCTCGTTGTAGATAGCAAAGATGCTTGAAGGAGGAGTATCCTTAGAACCAAGACCGTAACGACCACCTGTAACAGTGTCAATCTTTCTACCGGTCTTAGCAAGAGCAGCTACAACATCTAAGTAAAGGGGCTCGCCTAAAGAACCGGGCTCCTTGGTTCTGTCAAGAACAGCAATCTTCTTAACAGTTTCAGGAATAGCTTCAACAAGCTTTTCAGCAGAGAAGGGACGATAAAGTCTTACCTTTACAAGACCAACCTTTTCGCCTGCTGCAACCATATAATCAATAACTTCTTCTGCAACATCGCAGATAGAACCCATAGCGATTATAATTTTTTCAGCATCGGGTGCGCCGTAGTAGTTGAAGAGCTTATAGTCAGTGCCAAGCTTAGCATTAACCTTATCCATATATTCCTCAACAATTGCGGGAACTGCATCATAGTACTTGTTGCAAGCCTCACGGTGCTGGAAGAAGATATCACCGTTTTCGTGAGAACCGCGCATTACGGGATGCTCGGGGTTAAGTGCGCGCTTGCGGAATGCTTCAACAGCATCCATATCGCACATTTCTTTAAGGTCCTCATAATCCCAAACTTCAATCTTCTGAAGCTCGTGAGAGGTACGGAAACCATCAAAGAAGTTGATGAAAGGAACGCGGGATTTAATTGTAGCAAGGTGAGCTACAGCACCAAGGTCCATAACTTCTTGGGTGTTGGTTTCAGCGAGCATTGCGAAACCTGTCTGACGGCAGGCATAAACATCGGAATGGTCACCGAAAATGTTAAGAGCGTGAGAAGCTACGCAACGAGCAGATACATGGAATACGCTGGGGAGCAACTCACCTGCGATTTTGTACATATTGGGGATCATAAGTAAAAGACCCTGAGAAGCGGTGTAGGTGGTGGTAAGAGCACCGGCGTTAAGTGAGCCGTGAACAGTACCTGCAGCACCTGCTTCAGACTGCATTTCGGAAACCTTTACGGTTGTACCAAAGATGTTTTTTAACCCTTGAGCAGACCACTGGTCAACATAGTCGGCCATAGGGCTGGAAGGGGTGATGGGGTAAATACCTGCAACTTCAGTAAACGCATAGGATACATGAGCAGCAGCGTTGTTACCGTCCATCGTTTTCATTTTTCTTGCCATGGACTTTATCCTCCTTAAAATATAGGCCTGTCTTTTAGAAAAGCCTTTAAAAATACAATGAAAAATTACAAAATGGGCATAATAACCCCATTACATAATTTTCTACACTATATATTACCACTTATCGCGCGAAAAGTAAATAGTTAAATCGTAAAAAAATAATAGAAAAAGCTGAAATTTTTGTAAGATTGATAAATTTTTATCAATCTTTGCTTTTGGGGGAGTAAAAGAATAAGTTCGTTAAATATAGTCAGCCGTAGTATTCAAACTTGAATCAATCTTAAATTGCTATTTTAAAATACTTACATAAGCCCCAAAAAAGAGATTGGCATATAGTTTTTAAAAACTTTTTTCTTAAAACAGTTGACAAAATGGCGCAAAAACATTATTATATATGATGTATGATTGTTTTAATATAAGCAATTATATAATAAAAATGCCTTCGGGCAAAAAAGAATAGGAGTTATTTTTAAAATGGAAGACCCTGACCCTGCCAATGTGATTTTTCAATTATTGCTTTTATTGGTACTGATTTTACTTAATGCATTCTTTGCAATGAGCGAAATCGCAATTATCTCACTTAACGATGCTAAGATGAAAAAGATGGCTGAGGATGGCGATAAGCGCGCCGCTAAGGTTTTAAAGCTTACCGAAAATCCTTCAAACTTTCTTTCAACCATTCAGTTAGGTGTAACCCTTGCAGGCTTTTTAACATCTGCATCAGCAGCTGAAAGCTTTGCAGATCCCCTTACTGCTGTTATAGCAGAATGGCTGAGTATTCCCACAGACAGTAGCCTTTTTGGTGTTATCGGCGGCGTTTCAATGGTGATTATCACAATTGTTATATCGTATTTCTCCCTTGTATTGGGCGAGCTTGCACCTAAAAGAATTGCTATGCAAAAGTGTGAGGCCATATCCTTTAAGGTTGTAGGCGTTTTGCTTTTTGTAAGGGCCTTTACCCGTCCTTTTATAAAGGTTCTTTCAGTTTCTACAAACCTTGTTGTAAGAATGCTTGGTTTTGACCCCAATGCAGACGAAGAGGTTGTTACAGAGGAAGAAATCCGTATACTTGTAGATGCCGGTGAAGAAAAGGGCGTTATTGAAGAAAGCCAAAAAGAAATGATAAACAATATCTTTGATTTTGATGATATTTCGGTTAGCGATGTTATGACTCACCGCACCGAGATTGAGGCAGTAGAAATCACTGATAAAATTGAGGATGTTGTAAAACTCAGTTGTGAAAACGGTTATTCCCGTATTCCCGTTTATGAGGATGAGTTAGATAACATACGCGGCATTATTTATGTTAAGGATCTTTTGCCCTATGTTGGTAAAACCATTCCCAGTGGCAAAAAGCTTTCTAAATTAATGCGTGATGCTGAGTTTGTTCCCGAATCCAAACGATGTGGAGATTTGTTTGCAGAAATGACCGAAAAGCGTGTTCAGATGATGTTTGTTGCCGATGAATACGGTGCAGTTTCAGGTCTTGTTACAATTGAGGATTTGCTTGAAGCTATAGTTGGTAATATTCAGGACGAGTACGATGATGAGGAAGAAGATATTGTTAAGGTAAATGACACAACCTTTAATTTTGACGGTACTACCGATATTGAAGAGGTTGAGGAAACCTTGGGTATTGATATTCCTGACGGTGAATTTGATACACTTGGCGGTCTTATAATGTCTGAGTTGGGCAGAATGCCTGAGGAAAAGGACGAAATTATTTACGAAGGTCATAAGTTCCTTGTTGAAGAAATGGATGAGCGTCGTATTGACCGAGTAATTGTTGAAAAACTTCCTATGGAGGAAGTTGAAGGGGAGTCCGAAGAGGACGATTAAATTAAAGCTAACATTCGGCTGTCTTGCAGATGCAAGACAGCCGAATTTGTAAAGTAAGGTGATTAACATTAAAATCGGTAATATAGAGTTTAGTGGCTTTGCCGCTTTAGCCCCTATGGCAGGTGTGGCGGATAGAGCTATGAGAGAAATGTGTATATCCCACGGTGCCGCCTTTTCTGTGGGCGAGCTTACAAGCTCCAAAGGGGTAAGTATGGGGGATAAAAAGTCCAAAACCCTGCTTTCCTGCAATGATGCCGAGCGACCTATGGCATCACAGATTTTTGGCGGTGATCCCCAAACAATGGCAGAGGCAGCTAAAATAGCCGAGGAATTTAATCCCGATTTTATTGATATTAATATGGGTTGTCCCGCACCTAAGGTAATTAGTTCGGGTGGCGGTTCGGCAATTCTTAAAAATCCCGAACTTGCCGGCGAAATAGTAAATGCTGTAGTAAATGCCGTTTCACTTCCCATTACGGTTAAAATTCGCTCCGGTTGGGATAAAGACAGCATAAACGCCGTAGAGGTTGCAAAAATTGTTGAGCAGGCAGGCGCCGCCGCTATAACGGTACACGGCAGAACAAGGGCGCAGATGTATGCGCCATCGGCCGATTGGGGAATTATTAAAGCCGTTAAAGATGCAGTAAAAATCCCCGTAATAGGAAACGGAGATATTGTTACAGCTCAGGATGCCGCAAAAATGTATGAGCAAACGGGTTGTGACCTTGTAATGGTTGGCAGAGGAGCAATGGGCAGACCTTGGATATTCAGCCAGATAAACGCCTACCTAGGTAGTGAACAGATTTTACCCGACCCACCACTATCTAAGAAAATGCTTACTATGATTAAACAAATCGAGCTTATGAATAAGTACAAAGACCCCCATAACGCAATGCTAGAAGCAAGAAAGCATACCGCTTGGTATATGTACGGACTTCGCGGCGCCGCAAATCTTCGCAAAATGTGTGCCACAATAACCTCTATGGATGATGTGATAAATATAGCCAAAACAGCTATGGAAGAGAATGGGGAAAATAATTCAACATTTGTGTAGTTTGCGTGGAAAAAGAATCCTTTTAAACTCCAATTTATCTAAATAACAACAAAAATGCTATGGAGAAAGTTCCCCATAGCATTTTTACTTTTTGAGCAATTTGGAATTTAGCTTAAAATTCATATTTTGTTTTATGTGCTTGTATTAAAGATATATCGTCAAAATAGTTAATTTTCATAGCTTGCTTTACTTCATCCAATGTTTCTATTGCAAGAGTTCGAGCATTTTCACTACCTGCTTTTAAAATATCATACACAGCGGGGATATCTTTTTCATACTCTTTTCTTTTTGCTCTTATAGGTTCTAATTCGCTTTGTATAATATAATTTAAAAACTTTTTGATTTTTACATCACCGAGTCCGCCCTTTGTGTAATGCTCTTTTAATTCCTCTAAATTGTTGTATTCGGGCAAAAACTGCTCAAAATGTGTATTTTGGCAGAAAGCATCCAAATAAGTAAATACTGTGTTCCCCTCAATATGACCTGGGTCAGAAACTTGTATATGGAGTGGGTCGGTATACATACTCATAATTTTTTGTTTTGTTTCTTCAGGGGTATCAGCTAAATATATGCAATTACCAAGAGATTTGCTCATTTTTGCCTTGCCATCTGTTCCGGGCAATCTCATACACGCATTGTTTTTTGGCAATAATGCTTCGGGTTCGATTAAAGTTTTACTATAAATAGAGTTGAATTTTCTAACAATTTCTCTGGTTTGTTCAATCATTGGTAATTGGTCTTCACCAACAGGTACTGTTGTTGCCTTAAATGCAGTAATATCCGCCGCTTGACTTATTGGATAGCAAAAGAAACCCGCAGGGATATTTGATTCGAAATTTCTTAACTGAATTTCTGCCTTTACGGTGGGGTTGCGATGCAACCTTGCCATAGTAACTAAATTCATATAATAAAAAGTAAATTCCGTTAATTCAGGTATTTGGGATTGAATAAATAATGTAGATATACTAGGGTCAAGACCTACCGACAAATAATCTAATGCTACTTCAATAATATTTTGACGAATCTTTTCAGGATTATCAAAATTATCCGTCAACGCTTGGGCATCTGCTATCATTATTAGAATTTTTTCATATTCGCCTGAATTTTGCAATTCCACTCTTCTTTTTAAAGAACCTACATAATGACCTAAATGTAATCTTCCTGTTGGTCTATCTCCTGTTAATATAATTTTACTCATATTAAATCACTCCTTTAATAAATAAAAAACTCCTGCCCCAAAAGGACAGAAGTTATAATTTCTGTATGCCACCTATTGAGTTCCGTACTAACATACGGTTCCTGTGTTACGGTCAGGATTATCCGTCAACAACTACTCACTTTTAAAGCTTTCGGGTTGCCCTC
>JAGAOS010000045.1 GCA_017623575.1 Clostridia bacterium | reverse complement strand
TCGATAAGGTAGTTGGCGGTTAGATATAAAAAGTTTCCCTTATTTTCGCTCATAAGGGCAAAAACAAGGGAAAATACATAACAATTGAGTTTAAAGTTGCTGAAAAGGCTAGTAATATCAAGGCTTTTTAGAATGTAGGACAGCTAATGTCTGATAAACATTAATTTATCGTTCTACTCATTATTAAACCAAAAGCCTATGGCGATTAAAGTACAACCCCCAAGACGGGAATTATCCGTCTTGGGGGTTAATAATTGTTATTTCACTAATGCATAAATAAACACATCTACACACTCTGTACGGCAAAAGGCGCCTTTTTTAAGTGTGCCTTCTTTTTTAAAGCCTACCCTTTCGAGCAGTTTGCAGGACGGTTCATTTTCGGGGATAACCTTTGCCTGAATACGCTCGGCAAAAAGCTCCTTAAAAAGATAATCTATAAGGGCTTTTAAGGCTTCGGTTGCATAACCCTTATGCTGATAAAATCTTGATAAGGTATACCCTACCGTAAAAATTTTACCTGAATAATCGGTATCTACTATACTTATTGTGCCGATTACCCTTTCATCCTCTCTATGCTCAATAACCCATGTGTAGCTTTTATCCCCCGCCTTGCGTTTGAGCCAGGCAATATATTCTCTGGTTTCGCTTTTATTTTTATGGGGATACCAGTCTGCATATTTACAGGATGCGGGGTCACTGCAAAAATCAAAAACATCGTTAACATCCAAAAAAGAGGGTGCGCGAAGCCTTAACCTTTCGGTAAAAAGGTCGCGATGCTTTTCAGTTTTAAAAAACATAAAAATATTCTCCAACTTTTAGAAAAGTGATAACTGGTTGCTATCGGGCAGACCTGAAAGAACACCGCAAGCATCCAACTGCTCCAATATTGTTTTTGAGATTCCCGATTCTATACGGAAATCCTCTTTAGAAATGAAATCTCCCTTTTGGGCAGTTTCATATATTGCCCAAGCGGCGGTATCACCTACACCGTTAAGTGAGCCAAAGGGAGGACGCATTTTGCCATCCTCTACAAGATACTTAACTGCGTGAGATTTTTTAAGGTCAAGAGGCAGAACCTCAATACCTCGTTGCAGCATTTCATTCATAATAAGCATATTTTCATAAACAGCCTGCTCTTTATTACTTGCCTCCCTACCCTTTGCTTTAATTTCATTAAGCAAACGGCGAACGGCATCCTTACCCTTTAAAAGGGTTAAGATATCTATATCACCGGGGCGACCGGTAAAGTATGCACAATAAAAAGCAATTGGCTTATACACCTTATACCAAGCAAGGCGAAGGGCAGAAATAACATATGCGGCGGCGTGTGCCTTTGGGAACATATACTTAATTTTTTTACAGGAAGCAATGTACCATTCGGGAACATTTACTGCGCGCATATCCTCCTCCATTGCGTTCCACTCTTCCTCAGAAACCTTACCCTTTGCAACAAGTCCTTTACGAACGGTCTCGGTAATTTTAAAGGCTCGACCTTCATCCATACCCTGATTTATAAGATAAACCATTATGTTATCACGAGTACCGATAACCTCAGAAATGGTACACTGACCGCTATCAATAAGGTCCTTTGCGTTACCAAGCCAAACATCGGTACCGTGGGACAGACCCGAAATCTGAAGTAAATCAGCGAAGTTTTTAGGCTTACAGTCCATTAACATTCCGCGAACAAACTGTGTACCAAATTCGGGAATACCATAGGTGCCTGTTTTGGAATCTATCTGCTCGGGAGTAACACCTAAAGCATCAGTAGAGGTGAAAAGGCTGTAAACTCCTGGGTCAGACATTGAAATATCATTTACAGAAATTCCGCTGTATTCCTCCAGATATTTATAAATGGTGGGAACAACATGACCCAGCTCATCAAGCTTTAAAAGTGTATCGTGTATGGAATGGAAATCAAAATGGGTGGTTAAAATTTCCGACTTGGGGTCATCAGCAGGGTGCTGAATGGGACAAAAATCATAAATAACCTTATCTCTTGGTACAATAACCATACCCGCGGGATGCTGACCAGAGGTTGCCTTTATTTTTGCGCCCTCTACCTTTTTGGCAAGACGGTTCATTTCCGCTTGACTTAAAGTAATAGCCTTTTCCTCACAATACGCCTTAACATAACCATAGGCGGTTTTTTCGGCAATTGTTGAAATGGTACCCGCCTTATAAACATTTTCCTTGCCAAACAGGGTTTCGGTATATTTTTGCACCTCACTCTGGTATTCATCAGAGAAGTTAAGGTCAATATCAGGAACCTTATCGCCCTTAAATCCCAAGAAGGTTTCAAAGGGGATATCGTGACCGTCGCGCTTTAAGGGCGTGCCACATTCGGGACAGTTTTTCTCAGGCAGGTCAAATCCGGAACCCACCTCACTACTTTTAAAGAACTGACTCCATCGGCAGTTAGGACAATGATAGTGGGGTTGAAGGGGATTAACCTCAGAAATACCCGACATTGTAGCAACAAAGGAAGAACCAACCGAACCACGGGAACCAACAAGATAACCGTTTTCCTCGCTATAAGCAACAAGCTTTTGAGCTGAGATATACATTATAGAGAAGCCGTTGTTAATAATACTGTCCAGCTCTTTAGTAAGTCGCTTTGTAACAATTTCAGGGATTTCGCCGTTAAACTCATACATAGCTTTGGCTCTGTCCCAACAAAGCTGACGGAGCAAATCATCCGAGCCCTCAATAACAGGGGGATAGCTTTCCTTTGGTACGGGAATAATATCTCCGCTTACCATATCGGCTATTTTATTGGGATTATCAATAACAAATTCCTTTGCTCTGTCACCAAAGTAGGCAAAATCCTCCAACATTTCATTGGTAGTTTTAAGGTAAAGCGGGGGCTGATTATCAAAATCCTCATAGCCTTGAACTGCCATAAGAATTTTTCTAAGCAGCTCGTCCTCCTTAGTAAGGAAGTGAACATCACCCGTTGCAACAACGGGCAGACCTAATTTATCGGCTATTTCTACGATTTTGCGATTGTAATCCTTTAAAACCTCCATAGAGGTAATATGGCGGTAGGGGTTGGGGGTAACAACGCCCTTTTTGCTTACCTTATCCGGCTTAGAGGATTCTCTAACCATAAATTCATTATTGCCCAATGGCTGAATTTCAAGGTAATCATAAAATTTTGCCATTTCTATAAGTTCGTCATCCGATGCGCCGCGAACCATAGCATAATAAAGGTCGCCTGCCTCACAAGCACTACCAATAATAAGTCCCTCACGGTGCTTTTCAATTTCACTTTTTCTGGTGCAGGGCTTTTTGTAAAAATCCTCTACATGCGCTTTAGAAACAAGCTGATAAAGATTTTTAAGACCAACAAAATCCTTTACCAAAATAATCTGGTGATAGCTGCGAAGCTTGGTAATATCGGTTTCACCCTTGGTATCATCCACAAAATAAGCCTCAACACCGTAAATTACTTTAAACTCTCCCCCACCCTTGCGGATTTTACCTACCGCTTCTGCGGCGGCGGGATATGACTGAACAACACCATGGTCGGTAATGGCAATTGCTTTGTGTCCCCAATTAAAGGCGCGCTTAATAAGGTCGCCTGCGCCTGCAACGGCATCCTTAGTGGACATATTGGTATGGCAATGAAGCTCAACTCGCTTTTCCTCAGCCGTATCGGCAATATCATAACAGTCAATAACCGCCATACCCTTTACCTTGTTTATAACATATTCTTTTGACCAATCATCAAAATTATATTCACCTGCTAAAAGCAAAAAGTTGCCGTCAGTTACCGAGGATATACGGGAAATTTTATCCTTATCCATAAGCATTTTTACATTAAGCGCATTAGTATGGTCGCTTATGGAAAAGCTAACTCTGTATTTATCTCCCCTTTTGGTAAGCTCAGCGCTGTACTCACTCACCTCACCCCATACATAAAGCGACTGCTCCTCAGGGGCAATATCTATCATACGCATAGGCTTTGAATTATCGGGAAGTCTGCCATAAAAAAGCTTGGGATTATCCAAATAAACGGGAAGTCCGTTTGCGGGGGGAGCATCGGTACGGACCTTGGTGAAAATAGGCTCCCTTACACTGTGCTGTGCAGGCTTTGGCGAATAGCCTGAATTAGCCATTGGTTGATGCTCTATAACCGGAGGAATAAAGGGCTCTGTGTTTTCGGTTTTACCTGTAAACTCCAACTTTAAATTTTTACCGAAGCGATAACGGGAAAGCTTACTATACTGCATTTCAAAGCCCGATGCAACAAGCGATGAAAGTCCGCCGTTTTTAAGCTCTATTGTAACGGTATCCCCTTCAAGGGAATATTCCGCATCGTTTAAAAAACCATTTACCATTGGGTTTTTAAAGCGTAGCTCCTCTGCCATTTCTTTAAGCGCCGATGTGGGAATTTCATCCTGCTTAAAGCTATGCTCAAGATTTATTTTTTTTAGTTTAAGTGCGCTTGAAATTTCTTTTTGCAAATCCAAAACAACCGAGGGGGATACATATTTATCAAAAAGAACAAACACTTCCATTGCTCTTTCTTCCATATTTATATCACAACGCTTAAGCTCACCATCAGGAAGAACAGATATTAACTTTTCAGAAAGTATTTTATCAAAAACATTATGTAATCTCATTTTTTAATTATAACCTTTCAATCTCTTCTAAAAGCGCCGCAAGAAGCTCGTTCTCGGGCAGTTTTTTTATTATCTCACCTTTTTTAAAAATAATTCCTTCACCTTTACCGCCTGCAATACCAATGTCGGCCTCTTTTGCCTCACCCGGACCATTTACAACACAGCCCATTATTGCTACGGTAATATCCTTTTTGCAGTTTTTAAGCGCAATTTCAGCCTTTTTTGCAAGGTCAACCAAATCAATTGAGGTTCTTCCACAGGTGGGGCAGGAAACAAAGCGCACACCGCCTTTTTTAAGACCTATTGCTGTTAAAAGCTCCAGACCTGCCTCAACCTCGGTCACAGGGTCATCTGTAAGAGATACACGGATTGTACTGCCTATTCCGTTTAATAAAAGTCCGCCTATACCCGCCGCTGAGCGCAGAGTACCCATACGAAGTGTACCAGCCTCGGTTACTCCTAAATGAAGTGGATAACGGCACACCTCTGCCGCACCCATATAGGTTTCAAACATTGTTTGAACATTTGAGGATTTTAAAGATAAAATAATCCTATCAAAATCAAATTTTTCTAAAAGAGAAATATGGTACATTCCGCTTTCAATAAGCGCTTCAGGTGTGGGGGAACCATATTTTGCAAGAATATGCTTTTCAACCGAGCCGGAATTTACGCCAACGCGTATGGGAATGTTTTTTTGCTTGCAGACATCCACAACCTGCTTAACCTTGGAATCATCACCTATATTGCCGGGGTTAATACGGATTTTATCCACCCCTGCAAAGGCGCTTTCTATTGCTAATTTATAATCAAAATGAATATCGGCAACAATGGGAACCCTTACCGCCTCTTTGAGCTTGGCGATAAGGGGGACTGTATTAATATCGGGAACCGAAACACGGATAATTTCACAGCCAGCCTTTTCTAAAGCAACAGCCTGAGCAATATTTCCCTTAAAATCGGTTGAGTGCTTATTTAACATAGACTGAACCGAAACAGGGGCATCGCCGCCTACAAAAACTGCATTTTCGCCCTGACCGATTTTTACCTTTACAGTATCTTCCCTTTTGAACATAGTCAATAGAATCCTTTCTTTTAGAAAAATGCCCAGATATCCTTAACCAATATTACCGCCATAAGGGTAAGCAGGAATATCATGCCAACTGCGTGTACCCATTTTTCGTATTTCTGAGGTACGGGTTTGCGGAATATCATTTCAATTAAAATAAAGACAAGTCTGCCGCCATCCAACGCGGGAATGGGTAACAGATTAAATATACCTAAATTTATAGTGATTAAAGCAATAAGGGGCAGCATATCAAATATGCCTGCTTTTGCCGCTTCGCCCAAGGTTGCCGTAACCTGAACGGGTCCCGAAATATCGCTGACCCTATATCTTCCCTTTATCATATCTACAAGGGAAAAAACAACCATTCTGCCATAGGATATAGAGGTATTTACAGTTTGCTTTAAAAATGAACCAACGGTTGGTTTTTCGCCTTTGACCTTAAAATCCAGCTTTACAACATTATAACCCTCATATTTTTCGGTAGCAAAGGGGACATTTTTAAGGGCTACCTCTTCACCGCCGCGAAGTACCGTCATATTAAGCTTACCATCATCAACGGCGGTAAAATTGTAGGAAAGATCATAGAAGGTATATATATTACGACCCTCTATTTCTATTATTTCATCCCCTAACTCAAGTCCGTTTTCGGCATTGCTTGTAGCTGTTTCGGCAAATTCCGCAACGGTTGTTGTAGCATAGGATTTCATTGGTGCTAAAGTAATTCCCACAATTATAAGTCCAAACAAAAGATTAAAAACGGCACCCATTACAACAATTAAAAATCTGCGCCATGCCGCCTTATTACAAAACGCCTTGGAATCATCGCTCTTTTCATCCTCACCCTCCATAGCGCAATAGCCGCCAAAGGGTATAAGCTTTAGCATATAAAGGGTCTCTTTACCTTTTTTCTTTAACAGGGTTGGTCCAAAGCCTACTGCAAACTCATTAACGCGGACTCCCAGCGTTTTTGCCGCTATAAAGTGACCAAATTCGTGAATTACCACAAGAAAAATAAAAAATATAAACGCAATAACATACGGCCATACCGTACTGAAAAACGAGCCTATTGCTTCCAGCATAACTGCCTCCCAGAAATATAATAAAACTATTTAATATAAGATAAAACTGACTCGCGGGCAAGGCGGTCGGCTTCAAAAACATCCTCAACCGTAAAGCTCTGCTTATTAACGCAGGCATCAGTTGCCTTAGCCACAAACTCACCAATCTGTAAAAAGGAGATTTTGCCCTTTAAGAAAAGCTCTACAGCCATTTCGTTTGCACCGTTTGCGGCGGTGGGATAGAGTCCTCCCCTTTTGATTGCCGAAATACAGGTTGCAAGACAGGTGAAGGTATTAGTATCTGGCTTTTCAAAGGTAAGGGTGGCAATATCGGTAAGTGATAGCTTTGGTGCGGGAGAAGGCATACGGTTAGGGTAGGTAAAGGCAAACTGAATGGGGATTGCCATATCGGGTGTGCCAAGCTGACCGATAACAGCACCGTCCTCCAGCTCTACAGCCGAATGGAGAATGCTTTGTCTATGCACAAGCACCTCAATATTATCGGCTGAAACCGAGAACAAATGCACCGCCTCAATAACCTCAAGGCCTTTATTCATAAGGGTTGCGCTATCTATGGTGATTTTTTGTCCCATATCCCAATTAGGGTGCTTTAAGGCATCGGCAGGGGTGATATTTTTAAGCTCATCCCTTGTTTTACCAAAGAATGGTCCACCCGATGCGGTAAGCAGAATTTTATAAGGATTACCCTTTGGCACGCCCATAAGCGACTGAAAAATAGCCGAATGTTCACTATCCACAGGGAATATTGAAACTCCCTTTTCCTTAGCGCGGGACATTACAATATCGCCGCCTGTAACTAGGGTTTCCTTATTGGCAAGAGCAATATTTTTGCCCGAGTCAATTGCGGCTAAGGTCGGGCGGAGTCCTGCTATACCAACAATGGAATTAAGCACCATATCAGCATCCATTGTGGCGGCTATGTTGACAGCATCAGCAGAGCCTTCTACTTTAATATTAGTATCAGCAAGACGGATTTTCAGTTCCTTGGCGGCGGCTTCGTTTGTTACCGCAATATATTCGGGATTCCATTTTCTTGCCTGAGCTTCAAGTAAATCCGGATTCCTACCACCCGCCGCAAGAGCTGTGATACCAAGTCCTAGTTTTTCGGCAACGGTAAGAGCCTGAGTGCCTATAGAGCCTGTTGAACCTAAAATAGTAATTTTTTTCATAATAATTAGTATTCCTGTTTTTTATAAATTATAAGCAAATCAATTATAATGAGAAAGAAGTACCGCCCGGCATAAACGAAATATGCTCTATCAAGGTGGCAAAAGCGGCTGAAATCATTAATATACTGTCAAAGCGATCTAATATTCCGCCATGACCGGGTATAAGTCTGCCAAAATCTTTAATTTCGCATTTTCTTTTAATAAGAGATGCTGTTAAATCACCCATTACACCAATAAGCACAAAGATAGGTGTTGCTATTAAAATTCCTATGGTGCTTACCTTAATATCAAAGCAATTCTGATACAGCATACATACGCCGAAGGTTACCAACAGTGAAGATAAAATTCCGCCAATCAAGCCTTCCCAACTTTTTTTAGGACTGATAACAGGTGCCATTTTATGCTTACCGATAGCAACGCCCACAAAATAAGCGCCTGTATCAGCAATGGCAGACCAACAAAATACCAAAACAACATAAAGCAAAGCCGAGCCCGCAATAACAAGGGTAGCAAAGCCAAAAAAGGCATAGGAAATAACTATTGGCAATGCTATCATACCGAGCATACCATGAAGTTTTATATCCTTATGGAATTTAAGATATAGCGCAAACTGAATAAGTACAAATAACACTGTTAAAAATTCCGTATTTGTTATATTAGCATATTTCAAAAATAAGGCCGGCAACAAGCCGCCAAGCACATCCCTTAAAATGTAAAGGACAGAAAAAGCACATCCAACCGCTGTAATAGCTTTATTTTTAGCTATACCTGTAGTATACAGAGCTTCATAAACGGCAATGGCGGAAAGAATTGCACAGGCTATAAACATAACAGCAGAATACTCTACCGAAACTGCAAGAAGCGCCACCAAAAGCGTTACTAAAACTGCGCCTGAAATAATACGAGTTTTCATTTTAAAGCCCCCTTACACTCCGCCAAAACGACGATTGCGTCTATTAAAATCCTCAATAGCTTTATCCAAATGCTTGGGTGAAAAATCAGGCCACAAAACATCTGAAAACCAGAATTCTGCATAGGCGCTTTGCCATATAAGATAGTTGGAAAGTCTGTACTCACCGCTGGGTCTTATAATAAAATCAGGGTCAGGCTGACCTGCGGTATAAAGAGAATTTGATACAGTTTCCTCGGTAATATCATCCAACGCGATTTCATCGTTTTTAACCTTTTCAGCAAGATTTTTAAAGGCAAAAACAAGCTCATCCCTGCCGCCGTAATTAAGGGCAATGTTAAGATGAAGTCCCGTTGCATCCTTGGAATTTTCCTCAGCATCGTGAATGAGATAAATAATATCCTCGGGAAGCACATCAATATTGCCTATAAACTTAACCTTTATGTTTTCATCCTTAAAATTTTTGGCATCCTTTAAATAGTCGCGGAGAATATTCATAATATTATCCACTTCTTCTTTAGGGCGCTTCCAATTTTCGGTTGAAAAAGCGTAAACGGTAAGGTATTCCAAGCCTATTTTATTGCAGTACCTCGCAATATCTTTAAAGTTTTTTGAGCCTGCGCTATGCCCCGCCGAACGAGGTAATGCGCGTTTTTTTGCCCAGCGACCGTTACCATCCATAATTATGGCAATGTGGCGGGGCAAGGTTATTTCAGTTGCCTTTTTTTTAGATTTAAAAAGCATTTTTTAGTCACCCTTTTGAAACGCCCATCGGGCTTATCCAAACCGATGGGCGTTAAAAAATATTTAAAGCAATTAGATTTCCATAATTTCCTTTTCTTTTGCAGTTGTTAAATCATCTGCTTCCTTACAGAATTTATCAGTAAGGTTTTGAATTTTCTTTTCAGCACCCGAAAGGTCATCCTCGGTGATTTCGTTGTTCTTTTTCATTGCCTTTGCCTTTTCAATGGCATCGCGACGAACAGAGCGGATTGCAACCTTTGTATCCTCACCCATTTTGCGAATATCTTTAACCAAATCACGACGACGCTCCTCGGTAAGAGGGGGGAACATAAGGCGGATAACCTTACCGTCATTCTGAGGATTAATACCAATATCAGAGGTTAAAATAGCCTTTTCGATATCGCGAAGGGTAGAAACATCCCAAGGCTGAATCTGAAGGGTTCTGCCCTCAGGAACCGAAACGGCAGCCATCTGCTGAACGGGTGTGGGGGTGCCGTAATAATCAACCAAAACCTTATCTAAAACGGCAGGATTTGCACGGCCTGCACGAACTGCTTTAAATTCCCTGTCCAAAGCGTTTAAGGATTTATCCATTTTTTCTTCGGTTTTTGCAAGTAAATTTTTCATAAAATTATCTCCTTTAACATTATTCTACAATAGTTCCGTTTTGCTCGCCCAAAACTGCTTTACGGATATTATCGGGTTCATCAAGATTAAATACCATAATTTTAATATCATTATCCATACAAAGAGATGCGGCGGTGCTATCCATAACATGAAGTCCCTTGCTGAGAACCTCCATATAAGAAAGACGGTCATACTTTTTAGCGTCGGGATTGGTTTTGGGGTCACTGTCATAAACGCCATCAACATTAGTTGCCTTGAAGATAACATCTGCATCAATTTCAGCGGCGCGAAGTGCGGCGCCTGTATCGGTGGAGAAAAAGGGATTACCTGTACCGCAACCAAAAATAACAATTCTGCCTTTTTCCATATGGCGAACCGCCTTTTGGCGGATATAAGGCTCGGCAATTTTAATCATTTCAATACCCGTTTGAACACGAACTGGAGCTCCTAACTGCTCTAAAGCATCTGCCAAAGCAAGAGAGTTAATAACGGTAGCTAGCATACCCATGTGGTCTGCGCGAGTTCTGTCCATTTTTCCGCTGGAGCGACCGCGCCAGAAATTACCGCCACCAACAACAATGGCTATTTCAACACCTAAATCATAGGTTTCCTTAATGCTTTTACATATCTCTAACACCTTATCAAAATCAAGGCCGTGACCCTGTGCACCGGCAAGTGCCTCACCGCTTAATTTTATAAGGACTCTTTTATAAATAGGTTCCATAATTCTTCTCCATTCTGCATTATTTTGAGCGAGATAAAACTATAAAATTTATCTTATTATATTTTACAATATATGGCACCGATTGTCAATGATTTTTAATAAAAAGCCTTGACAGGGTTTGAGGTTTATGTTATCATATGAACAGTTGAACATATGAAAGGATAGTGTTATGAGCAAAACGGCCACAAACTGTGAATGTTTACTTATTCACAAAGATGCAGTCAATGAGGTAAGGTCTGCCCTACCCTCAGACGAAACACTTAGCGATCTTGCTGACCTTTTTAAGCTTTTTGGTGATACAACACGCATAAAAATTCTTTATTTGCTTTTTGAAAAAGAGCTTTGCGTTTGCGATATTGCGGCTCTGCTTAATATGACCCAATCGGCAATATCACATCAGCTTAAAACATTAAAACACAGCAAGCTTGTAAAATTCAGGCGAGAAGGCAAGGTTGTTTTTTATTCATTGGCAGACACCCATGTGCGAAGCATTATTGCACAAGGTATGGAACATTTAGCAGAATAGTTTAAAGGAGAAAATAAAATGAAAAAGGTACTTAAATTTTCAGAAATTGACTGTGCTAACTGCGCGGCAAAGGTAGAAAAAGGCATAAGCAAGCTTGAGGGTGTAAAATCCGCAAGGGTTGTTTTTTTAACAGGGAAAATACTTTTAGAGGTTGAGGACGACTGTGATATTCCCGCTTTGATAAAGGCGGTTGAAAAGGAAGCCAAAAAGGTTGAACCCGACTGCGAAATCACAGAAAAATAGGTAATGTTATGACTAAAAAGCAAAAAAAATCACTTACATTTATTCTTATATCGGCGTTTTTGTACGCTGTTTGCCAGTTTATTGACTTTGAAGGCTTTGGACATTATGGTCACCTTATTGAGGTTGCCTGCTTTTTTGTACCCTACATAATATGTGGTGCAGGTCTGCTAAGAAAAGCTGCGCTTAACATTTTTTCGGGTAGAATTTTTGATGAAAATTTTCTTATGGCACTAGCCACCATCGGTGCCTTTACACTTAGCATTATTTCCACAGGTGACCATGGCCACGCTCACAGTTCAGCAGGAGAAGCGGCAATTGTTGTTATACTTTACAGAGTTGGTACTTTTTTTGAAAGTATTGCTACAGAGCGCTCCCGCCGCTCCATAAAAGAGCTTGTGGATATTCTTCCCGAATATGCAAATGTACTTAGAAATGGTGAAATAACCACCATTGACCCTGATGAGGTTGAAATTGGTGAAACCATAGTTGTTAAGGCGGGTGAAAGAATCCCCCTTGACGGCAAAATAACAAAGGGCAGCAGTACCCTTAATACTGCCGCACTTACAGGCGAAAGTCACCCTTTGAGTGTAACGGTTGGCGACAAAGTAATAAGCGGCTCCATAAACAATGAAGGTGTTTTAGAAATTGAGGTTGAGACCGAATACGAAAACTCCACTGTTGGAAAGATAGTTGAGCTTATTGAAGAAGCATCTGAAAAAAAGGCAAAAAGGGAAAGCTTTATAACCCGATTTGCGGCAATATACACCCCCGTTGTTGTAGGAGCGGCGGTTGCTTTAGCTGTTATTCCTCCCCTATTTGGCGCTCACGGAGGCTTTGCAGAATGGGTTGAACGCTCCCTTTCATTTTTGGTAAGCGCCTGCCCCTGCGCACTTGTAATTTCTGTTCCCCTTGCCTTTTTCGGCGGTATGGGTGCGGCATCTAAAAAAGGCATTTTAATAAAGGGCGCAGGATATTTAGAAGCTCTTTCTAAAATGAAGGTTTGTATGTTTGATAAAACCGGAACACTTACAAAGGGTAGCTTTAGAGTAACTGCCATTCATCCCGAAAAAATAACCGAGGCGGAATTATTAAGGCTTGCGGCTACCGCTGAATGTTACAGCGACCACCCGATTTCCAATTCATTGGTGGCGGCATACGGCAAGGTGCCTGATGCAAAGGCGGAAAATATAATGGAGCTTCCCGGTGCGGGACTCAGAGCAGATATTGAAGGCAAGCAGGTGCTTGTTGGCAATGACCGACTTATGAAGCTTGAAAAAATTGAAATCCGCGAATGTGCCGAATGTCACGCACACCATCTTGTAGGCAGTACGGTACACATAGCAATGAACGGCGAATATATGGGCCATATAGTTATTTCGGATGAAATTAAAGAGGGCGCAGAAAAAACAATCGCCGACCTTAAAGCATCAGGAATACGCACTATTATGATGAGCGGTGACAGCAAAAAATCGGCTGAAAAGGTTGCGGAGCAGTTGGATATTGACGAATGCTATGCGGCACTTCTTCCCGACGGAAAGGTTGCCCTTACCGAAAAATTCATTTCTGAGAAAAAAGAAAATGAAATTATTGGCTTTGTTGGCGACGGAATAAACGATGCCCCTGCCCTTATGAGATCGGACATTGGCATTTCAATGGGTGCTATGGGCAGTGATGCGGCAATTGAAGCGGCAGACATTGTTATTATGGATGACAATATAAACAAAATAGCCCTTGCGCGCAAAATATCCCGCAGAACCCTTGGAATAATAAATCAGAATATTATTTTCTTTATTTTTGTAAAGGCTGTTGTACTAACACTTAGCGCATTTGGCTACGCACCTATGTGGCTTGCAATTTTTGCCGATGTTGGTGTAACTATTATAGAAATATTAAACTCCACCCGCGCTATGGGTTATAAAAGCAAAAAATAGCTTTAAATAACAAAAAAGGACTACAAAACAAAAACTGCAATAGAATGCTTTACGCATTTTATTGCAGTTTTTTAACAATGCTATTAAATTTAAGATTTATGAGTATTTAAACAAAGCAGAACGAAAAATATGAATTTCAAAACATGATTCAAGTTTAAATGCTCCGGCTACTGCAAAAGGTATTTTGACATACCTTGAAGTGTAGCGGCAAAGCCTTCTGATGCATAAATAAGAGCCTCTACATCCACCTCATAAACGGCGCCGTTTTTAATGGCAGTTATATTTTTATATGATTCAAAATTCATAATAGTTTCGCTTAATCCCTCAGGACAGAATATAATCTCGGGGTCGGCTTCTCTTATAGCCTTTGCGCTCATCATATAAGCTGTTTCACCATCAGCGATATTAATCATTCCGGCCTTTTTCATTGCCTCACCTGCAATGGTATCGCCCGTAGCAACATAGCCCTCCTCAATAAATAGCGCTACTTTTTTGGTTATGCCATTTAAGGCAGTTTTGGTTTCGGCTATTATTCTTTCTGCTTCACCCATAAAAGGGTCATAAGCCTCAGTATACTTTATTTCGCCCAAAAAGATTTTACTAAGTGCCTCATAATATGGGGCGACCTCACTATATTTCATAGGCGTTTTAAGTTCAACAAGTTTTATATTTCTTGAAGCAAGATTATTTTTAATAGTATCGGTAAGCTCGGCGGGAGCAATAATTAAGTCAGGCGCCAGCTCATAAACCTTATCAAAATCAATAAACATTGAATTCCCCAAATCGGTAACACCGGGGATTTCGGTTGTTAAAAATTCGCTTGGCGCACCCACCAGATAGCTTTTATAACCCAAAGCAAAAATCGCAGAAGCTGCCTGCTCACTTAGCACCGCTACCCTTGCCGGTGGTGCGGTGACCTCTGTATCTCCGATTTTTACAGGGAATCCATCATCTCCGCAACCCGAAAAAGAGCCGATTAAAAGCACAGCAACCATAATTACAGATAAAAATTTAATATTTTTCAAAAAAATCCCCCATTTTTTTCATTTGTTTAATTTTACTTCATAATTTATGATATTTCAAGTGGTATAATAAACAAAATAACATTTAACAGAAAAAAGGTGATACCAAGTGCCAAATAATCACATAATAAAAACAAACGCAAAAACCTCTTTGCAAAATAAATGGGCGCAAGCTATTGGTGTTGGTGCCATTCTTTTATCTGTTTTTTGCCTTTACATTATTTTGCTGCAGCTTGTTAATATGCCGATTTCGGCAATATTTAATGAGTATACTTCGCTTTTTATTTCTATAGCAATTGTAGTTGTTTCTGTACAGTTGTTTGCTATGCCCCTTTTATACGGCGCGCTTCGTTGGTTTTGGTTTACCTCTGCCGATGCTAATGTTCCAATAAACGAAATATTCTGCTATTTTTCCAGCGGCAAGGAATATTTAAGAGCCTTTTCGTTAAGCTTTAGAATATTTGTACGAAGCACCGCAATACTTTTGGTTTGCTTTTTACCCTCACTTATTATTGTAGCAATAAGCTCCCCCGACACCTATGATATGCTTAATACCTCAATGCCTTATTGGGCATCCTCGGTATGGGCTCTTGGTAACACACTTACATTTTTAGGCATAATAATATCCTTTATACTATTGCTAAGATATTTTGCCGCCCCGATTTTAATGATAAACGACCCTTCCATTACCCCAAATGAAGCTTTGGATTTATCGGTAATTATTACAAAAAATGCAAATGGCAGAACATTATCATTTGTATTATCTTTCTTTGGGTGGTTTTTGTTATCAATGCTTTATATACCTTTGATTTTCACTCTACCCTACTTTTTAATAGCGTATGCGGTATATTGCAGATTTTTAATTAACCATTACAACCGCCGAGTTGCAGATGCGTTTAAAAATCCCTTCAACGGTAGAATTTAAGAATTAATATAATATTATTTAACGGGCAGATTTTTTAAAAATCTGCCCGTTTTTTAACATATAAAAAGCTCTGTTATAAATACAACCACGCAAGCGGCAATTGAAACCTGAAACATACTTCTGCCAAAAAATGCCATAAGCACCGCTACAATGAATCCCGCCATACCCGACCAGATGCTGGCTGTACCTTCTATAATATCGGGAAAGGTCATAACTGCAAGAGTAACAAAGGGCACATAATACAAAAAGGATTTTATATACTGATTTGTTATTTCCTTTTTTATAAGGGTAAGAGGTATCATTCTTATAAAATATGTAACACCCGCCATAACAGCTATGTAGATAAGCACATTTCCGCTCATACTTCACTTTCCCCCTTGTTTTCGGTATCCTTTACGGGGAAAAGATATGCCGCCACACCCGCAATAACGATGGTTAAAATAATTATTCTGAAGCCTGAAGAAATTTCTTTAAGCAGAGGAAGCTTTGTAAAGGCAAAGCTGAGTGTCATTGATATAATAACTATGCCTGCAATTATTTTACTTTTACGGCTGGGTGGAATAATAACGGCAATAAACATACCATAAAGCGCCACACTTAACGCGCTTATTACCCTTGCAGGAAGCAGACTTCCCGAAATAATTCCAAGCAATGTACCAAAGGTCCATCCCGGAATGGCAACACTCATTATTCCGTAGCTGTAAAAGGGACTTATTTTTCCCTTTACATTAACCGATAAACCGAAAATTTCATCGGTTACGCCAAAGGACATTATAAATCTGTGCCAAAAGGGCATTTTTTGTGAAATCTTCTGCGATAATGCCGATGACATAAGGCAATATCGCAGATTTATTATAAGCTGAGTAAACGCCATTTCAACATATGATAATGCACCTGCAACAATATCCAATGCGGCAAACTGACCCGCAGAGGTTAAATTTGTAGCCGACATTAAAACAGCTTCCAATGCGGAAAGCCCTGCATTTTTTGCAGCAATTCCAAAGGTAAAGGATACTGCAAGATAACCTAAAAATATAGGTATTCCATCCTTAACACCTTTTTTAAAATACTGAATTTTGCTCATTTAAAATTCTTCGTCCTAAATTATTGCTCATGTGTAGTTGTTTCAGTCGTGCTTGTAGTTGTATCGGCAGGTTGACTGGTTTCCACAGGTTTTGAGGTTACAGTTTCCTGCTTGCTTGAGGTTGACTGAGTTGGTTTTGAAGTATTTGTAGCGCTGGAAGTACCGGAGCTGGTATTAGATGAGGTGCCGGCGCCTGACGATGTTGCATCTGATGATGTATTTACTGCAGACGGATCTACCTCATCAAGCACGCTGCCGCCATGAGTTGTACACGGCTTTAACTGACTTGTTTTATACCAACCGATTGCAGTGGAAGAACAGTTGCCTGTTGCAACCATACCCGATGAAGTACAATATCTGCGACAGGTAACATAATCGCTCTCTGCAAACTTGGCATCGGCATCCAAGCCTTTGTGAAGCTCCTTCATAATGCTACCCCAAACGCGTCTGGCAGCGCCTGACTCAGAAACCTTTTCGGCATTATCATAACCGTACCAGCAAGATGCCACATAATATGGTGTGCCACCCGCAAACCAAAGATTATAGTTATCATCGGTAGTACCTGTTTTGCCGTAAACCTGCATTTTGGGTAAATATTTACGGATTGAAGTACCTGTACCCTGATTAACAACATTTTGAAGCATATGATTTAAAACACCTGCGGTATCTTCCATCATTGCAATTTTAGGCTTTTTGCCACCCTCTAATATTGTTTCGCCGTGCTGATCGGTAACCTTTGTAAAGAAGGTGGGCTCATAATATTTACCCTTATTACCAATAGTGGCAAAAGCAGCGCAGGATTCCAGTGTTGTAATTCCCTTATAGCAACCGCCAAGACCTAACGAAGAATAGGTATGGTCGCCAACCTTATCTGCCGCGTTTTCAGGGGCAACAAGATTTTTAAGACCCATATTATTAACAGCGTGGTCAAACACTGTGGCAATTCCCATTTTTTCAATAAGCTGAACAGGAATTGTATTATACGATTTTTCAAGGGCTCTTGCCATTGTAACCATTCCGTTAGTGCAGGAACCGCCCGCATTATAAGGCCATTTAACCTTCTGACCTTTTTTATTGGTGATTGTTTGTGTAGGTGCATCCTTTAAACGGGAGGAATAGGAAATAATATTCTGATCCAGCGCCAAAGAATAAACGGTTATAGGCTTGATGGATGAACCGGGCTGACGGGGTGAAGATGTAGCGCGGTTAAGACCTCTGTTTGCCTTTTTCTCACCAACACCGCCTACTATACCAACCACATGACCTTCATAATCCATTACGGTAAATGAGGATTGTGCGGTAACACCTTTTTTATTTTTAGAGAAATGTGACGTATCGGTATAATATTTTTCAAGCACACTTTGAACTTTAGAATCCATAGTGCTGTAAATTTTGTATCCGCCATTATAAAATTTTTGCTCAGCATAGGCTTCATCGCAATTGTATTTTTCAACAAGACCGTCTACAACATCATCAATAAGGGCATCTACAAAATAATTATTTATTTCAATCTCTTTAATTGTGGCTTTATCGGCTACAATTTTAACTTCTTCTGCCAATGCCGCGTTATACTCTTCCTCGGTAATATACTTAAGCTCAAGCATTTTACCTAAAACCAACTTGCGACGCTCAGCATTGTTTTCGGGGAATTTATCGGGACGGTAGCGCTCGGGCTCCTTGATTATAGAAGCAAGACCTGCGCACTCTGCAAGGGTCAGTTCTGAAACGCTTTTATTATAATAGTAGTTTGATGCAACCTCAACACCACCAATACCGTTTGCAAAGGTAATTGTGTTAAGATAACATTCCAAAATAGTATCTTTATTAACTGTTTTTTCGATTCTTCTGGCACGCATAATCTCACGGATCTTACGCATACCGGTTTGCTCGGTATCCCAGGTGATATTCTTTACAAGCTGTTGAGTAATTGTGGAACCACCCTGATTTGAAGAATATATTTCCACAAACATATTAAGAAATGCACCAAAAGTACGCTTCCAGTTAACGCCTCCGTGGGTGTAGAAGGTCTCATCCTCAATAGCCACAAAAGCATCAGCTAGCTTTTTGGGAATACCGGTATATGTGGGATCCTCTGCCTCTGCAAGGTCTTTGTCGTAAGAAACCCAAATACGGTTTACAGAACCGTGCAGACGCTGATATTCGGTATAATTTCCGCTTTTGCTATCCTTAACATAAATGGTGGTGGTGTAGGCTTGATCCATATCATAAAGATTAACATCAACGGTGTCATCAATAAAGCCAAATACATAGATTAAAAAGCTACCCACAACAAGGCACATTGTAATAACAAATACCAAAAATACAGATAACACACCCTTTAAAACCTTTTGCTTTGTGGTTTTGGGTGCCTTTTTCTTTTTGGGATTTTTGCTCTTACCCTGTTTAGAATCGTCGCTTAATTCGGCAAAGCTGTTTAAATCTACCTGATTTTCATTACTGAAGAGATCGTCGGACTCAGCCGGCGAAGAAGACGAAATATCATCTTCATCGTTAAAGAACGGACTTTGATATTCATCGTTCATAACTAATGCTCCTCCTTATAACAATAAATTAACAACATTTTATCTGCGAACTTCTCCAATTTACAGTATAGCTATATTTTACCATACTTTTACAAAAAAAGCGAGTTACAATTTTTTAACCAAATGTAACTTTTATATTAAAATTGTAATAATATGCATAATGGGACATAATTCACCGTGTTTTATGGCAATAATAAAAATAATTGGAGAGTGATTTTTGTGCGCATAAGAATTAAAGGCTTTATTCTTTTAATTGCAGTTGCAATAACCTTAACCGCTTTTGGGCTGGCAGCTTTTTCTGCCTCCGGAGTAAGCGATACCCCTTCATCCTCCATTCAAAGCACTGATAAATATATTTTAGGTGAATTTGAAGGCTTTCTTGCCATTTATAAAAGCTCAAGCAAAAAGCCAATTGAAATTATTGATGTAAGGGTAGACTCCCTGCCCGAAAGGGATGTTGAAAGAATAAAAAGAGGCATTTATGCAAACAGCCTGAGTGAAATAATATCATTAGCCGAAGATTATGAATGATTTTTTCTATAAACCAAGGGAGTTTGCTTAACTACGCTTTTAAACTGCCGTATAAAATGATTAGTATTTAAATAACCCAGCTTTTCGCCTATTTCGGCGACCGTAAAATCAGTAGCAACAAGCATATTTTTTGCGTTTTGAATACGGTTGTAAATAATATCCTTAACGGGAGATATGCCAAACATTGCTTTATATACCACATGAAAACGGGAGAGACTTAAATTCAAAAGTCCTGCAAGCTCCTCCACAGTCCAGTTATATTCAGGAGCAGAAAGAACTTTTTTTCTGACATTCTGCAAGCGTTCCCTCTCCCCCACACTTAATGATATTGGAATTTTTTCAGAATAAAGACTGCGTGAAAAACGAATTAAAAATTCATTAAAATATGAATTTAAAAGTTCATCCTTAAAAGGTCTTTCATCATTAATCTCGGTTTCCATTTTATAAAAAAGTCGTGATATAAATTTACATTCCTTAGGATAAATGATTTGATTTTCAGGAATATTGAATTTTGAAATTATTTTATCAGCATCAGGGGAAAAATGCATCCAATTATGGGTAATATTGATTTTTTCGCTGTAAAAAAGCTGAGGAGTATCAGGCGAGAACAAAATACAAGCATTGGGTTCGGTAATTATTTTTTCTCCATTTAATTCAACCGTCATCTTCTGCTCAAAATGTAAAAAGGTATAGTCGCTTCTACCGTTAGGACGGTTAATTATAAAGCCCGCCCTTTCGGGATAATCGTGCCGTACTGAAAATATTTTCATTTTAATCACCTTTTTAAGTATACATATTACAGTAGGATATGTCAATTATTGAACAGTATTTTTCATTGAATTTATTGTAATTTTAATATAGAATGGGCAAAAAGGAGGAATAGAAAATGAACATTCCAAGACCGGAACATCCCAAGCCACAATTCGAAAGAGAAAACTGGCTTAACCTTAACGGGAAATGGCAGTTTGAAATTGATAACGGCCGCAGCGGTGAAGCTCGCGGACTTGCCAATGCCGATGCTGTATTAAAGGATGAAATACTTGTTCCCTTCTGCCCTGAAAGCGAACTCAGCGGAATAGGAAATAAGGATTTTATGCACGGAGTATGGTACAAGCGCGCAGTTAATCTTACCGAAGAACAGTGTGCAGGTAGAATTGTCCTTCACTTTGGAGCAGTTGATTACAAGGCAAAGGTTTTTGTAAACGGCAAAAAGGTTGGCGAGCACAAGGGCGGTTACATATCCTTTTGCTTTGATATTACCGATTTTGTAACAATCGGCGAAAATGTTATAACCCTTTTTGCAGAAGATAATACCCGCGATACATCCATTCCCAGTGGCAAGCAGTCGGACGAATATGATTCACACGGATGCTATTATACCCGTACTACCGGTATATGGCAGACTGTATGGCTTGAATTTACCCCAAAAAGCTACATAAAATCTGTAAAGTTCTACCCGGATTATAAAAAAGGTGAGGTTACTGTATTTGCAGAGCTTATAGGTGAGGGTAATTTTACCGCTAATGTCAGCTATGAAGGCAAGGCTATGGCAGAATTTTGTGAGCCTTATGCCGAGGGCAAAATTCAATTTACATTAACACTTGATGAAGTTCACCTTTGGGAAATTGGTTGCGGCAGACTTTATGATGTTGCCTTTACCTTTGGTGAAGATGCGGTTAAGAGCTATTTTGGACTGAGAAATGTTGAGCTTAAGGGTCAAAAATTCTTACTTAACGGCAAAGCGGTTTTCCAAAGAACGGTGCTTGACCAAGGCTTTTATCCCGACGGAATTTATACTGCTCCTACAGATGAAGCGCTAAAAAATGATATACTTTTATCTTTAGCTTGCGGCTTTAATGGCGCCAGACCCCACGAAAAGATTTTTGAAGAACGCTATTTTTACCACGCAGACAAATTAGGTTATCTGACCTGGGGTGAATACCCTGACTGGGGACTTAACGCAAACATACCCGAAAATATTTACAGCATTTTGCCCGAGTGGTTGGAAGAGATAGAACGCGATTTTAACCACCCATCCATTATAGGCTGGTGTCCCAGAAACGAGGTATGGTCAAGAGCTTATGCTAATAGCGGATACGCCGAGCCTTACATGCAATCTATTTCTCTTTTGTATGATGTTACAAAAGCAGCAGATTCCACCCGCCCCTGCATTGATACAAGCGGTGGTTTCCACGCAAAAACCGATATTTATGATGTTCACGATTATCCTCAGCAGGCTGATGCATTCGGTTATCTTGACAAGGTAAAAGACGGTATTATGACCGAGCACCCCTTTAACAAAAATCAGATTCCTTATAACGGCGGGCCGGTGTTCTTCAGTGAATACGGCGGTATAGCTTGGTTTGCCAACTGTGACGAAAACAAAGATTACAAAAAGGCCTGGGGCTACGGTAACGGACCAAAAACCGAAAAAGAATTTATTTCTCGCTTTACCGAACTTACCGAAGCACTTATGCAAAATCCCGGACTTATGGGTCTGTGCTACACTCAGCTTACCGATGTTGAGCAGGAGAAAAACGGACTTTACACCTATGACAGAAAATCTAAATTTGACCCCGAAATATTTAAAAAGGTTTTAAGTCAAAAGGCTGCTATTGAAGATTAGTTTATATATAAAAAAGCGATTGTCATGAAAGACAATCGCTTATATTTTTAATCTCTGCCAATGTAAAGTGCGGGGTCTTTTATTCTTCCGTCTTTATGAACTTCAAAATGAAGATGATTGCCGGTTGAACGACCTGTGGTACCTACTGCTCCAATGGTTTCACCCATAGCAACAGAATCACCCTTTTTAACATACAATGCACTGCAATGCGCATATAAAGTTTCATAGCCGTTTGAATGTTTAATAACAATCTTGTAGCCATAGCCTGAAGTATCCCAGCCGGAATAGGTAACAGTACCGCCGACTGCCGCATAAATAGGAGTACCGGCAGGAGCAACAATATCCATACCTTTATGACCGCGACCGTCACCAACATAAGAGCTTACATAAGAACGGGCTACGCGTTTTACAGGCCAACACATAGAAGCATCGCCGTTTTTATCGGCAGCAACAACACGCTTGGTACCAACAAGCACCTTTTGAGCTACAGGCTCAGTAATAACCTTTGTTGACATAACAGTTTTTTTGGTTTGCACACCATCAAGTGTGAATACCTTATAGGTAACCTCCTTGGTACCCTTTACACCCTTTTGAGTGATTTTTTCAGTACCTGCCGAAAGCTTACCGGTTTCAGTTTTAACTGTTTCAAAATCAACGCCTTCTGTAACAACAACTGTGCTTACAGTTTGAACCGAAAGAGTATTATTGGTTGAATTGAGATAATCTTCAATATTGGGAATACCTGCTAGTTCGGATTTCAAAATATAAATATCTGCTATCTCATAATCATTAAAAAACTCTACATTATCTACGCCGTTTGTTTTTTTATAGTCTAAAAGATATTATTCAAGAGAGGAATTGATTGCATCGTAAGAATCGCCAAAGGCAACAACTTTATCCTCTACCTTTAAAACCTTGGCAATAACAATATCATCGGAATAATTTATTATACGATCTGCAAGGGCATTAGAGCCAACCAGATTATTTTCACCTGCAAGGGTTTGTGTAAGGTTTGTTTTAATTAAATGAGATGTGCAGATTGGATTATTAAGCTTATTTGCGGCAAAAATTTCCGCCTCTGCCAAAACTGCCGGTTCCTTAACCATAGCAATTGTTTCACCATTATAAACAACTGCATAAGCAGAGGTGGCTTTTGTTGCAACAGCTACTGTAACAGTACAGGAAAGCACAAGAACAATTGTGATTATTGCAGCAACAACGCGGGGCGACTTTTTAAGATAACTAACTATTTTTGAAACAATAAAAGGAATAACATTGGTGCAGAAACCTTTAGCGGCATTAAAAAAACTTTTAGCTACAATTATTAACTTTGCAAGATGTTTTTTTGCTGCCGATGCAAATTGCTGCATATGTTATCACTCCTTATTCTTAAAATATTACATTTTTGTAATTTCTTGTGTTATCATTATAACTAAAAGATTACAAATTCGCAACCTTTTATCTGCCTTTGTAACTATTTTTAAGCAGTATTCACAAAACAAAAAGGTAATATCCCAGCAGTTATAACAAATGCAACAATATTAAATTATGTATATGCTGTGGTTTTAGAATTACAGTAAACTATTAAGCATTGTTTATTATATTAAAGCATACAGAAGATAGCCTGAGAACAACAAAAATGCCAAATCAAGTATGGCAGCACCTATTTTTATTCCAAGACCCTGCTCCTTATTTTTAAATACTTTAATACTCATAGGTACAAAATAGAGATTTATCTGCACAAAAAACAATAAAAACGCTAACACATACGGAATCTTTGCATTATAGGTATCCAACACAATCGGATTATGGCGGGAAAATGGCATACTAATTGGTTCACAAGGCATTTTTGGAAGAAGGAAAAATATAACTGTAACTAGTACAATAAGCGCAAAAGCTAAGTATAAAACAAAACAAGGTATATTAAGCTTTTGCCTATCTTTAACCTTTACATATTTTACATATGAACTCTTTTTATTTATAAGTATTTCTGCAAGTCTGCGGTTTTTAATCAGAATATATTTTCTGTTTATATTGGGATTATATTCGGTTTTAGAATGAATTAAGGTCCAGTTTATTGCCATAACAAGCAAATACATTATTAATACAAAAATATTCAATAATTAACACCTCAGTTAAAATACACAGAACTCTACTTTATTTTTAAAAATGGGTCGACGCCGATTTCCTCTACCGTATGGATGACGGCGCGTTCCTCACCAAAGGGGCTATTGGGGAAATGTAAGGTAAATTTAAGCTGACCGTCAAAGGTTTTAAACAACATACCGTGACCACCGTTTGAATCCATTAAAAACTTCTCACAATGCTTCCACTCACCAAAAAGAGCGCCGTTTTCAGTATAGGCAACCGCTTCAATATAATTTCCTGCTCCATAGTGGCTTGACCAGAGCATAAGCAGCTTACCATCACTATTTTTATAGAAAAAAGGACCTTCGGCTACCCAAGCAGTAAGAGGGTCGGTTTTCTTTTTCTCCCACTTATATTCACTCCATTCAGGTGCAGTGCCCTTAAAAATAAGGGTATGGTCACCGACGGGTGCTTTTAAATCATCAGTTAATTCAACAGCCCATAATGACCCTATTCTGTCGGGGTCATCAATAACCTCGCGGCTATAAACAAGGTAAGGTGTACCATTTTCTACATAAAGAGTACCGTCTATACTGTTTAAGTGGCTGAGCGTTAAGGGGCAGCTCCATACCTCAAATGGACCTAACGGACTTTTTGCCTTTAAAATCTGCACTGCACGATTATGCCCTACCTTGGCGCCAAAGGATGCAAAAATATAAAATTCGCCCTTATAATAATGCATTTCCGGTGCCCAGAAATTGTTATTTGACCAGAAGCCTTCGGGTGGAGTAAAAACTTTTTTCGGCTCGCTCCATTCCTCTAAATCCTCTGAAACGGTAACATAAAAACCATCTTTGCCCTCCCAAGCGTATTTACCGGGAGAGAAAAGGAAATAATACTTACCTTCAAAGGGTAAAATAAATGGGTCACGAACATGTAAATCTTTTAATTTCATAATAATCACCAACACTAAATTTTAATTATTTTAAGTTCATATCTGCCAAACACTAAATCCAAGGTTTTATTTAACGGTTTAATATAAAGCTGAGCCTTATTTTCATAATCGGCAAAATTATGAAGCACAACCTCGTATCCATCATTACAGGGTTTAAATGATGATAAAATAACATCCGGATTATCCAGCGTTACTACACTACCCGTTTTTTCACCCTCACCCGACGGGAAAAAGGCAATAACCTGCGGCTCCTCATTAAATATGAGCGCTTGCCTTTCAACTTCTCCTTCTGTAACAATTCTAAAGGAAAAGCTTCTTTCTCCCATATCAATATGATTGGAGTACCTATCACTAGGGGCAATTTGCCGCTCCCTTATAGGATGACCTGAATAAACGGGGGTGCGAAGCAATGAAATTTTAATCTCATTTTCCTTAAAGCTACCGCCGTAGGTACCGCGATTTAATATATATACTCCATTCTTTTCATTTTCAATACCACACCATCTTTGAAATACACACTCTCTTTCATTGGCAGGATGATTATTCTTACCAAATGCGGTTTCACCACAAGGAGTACCGATGAAGCCTGTATTAAGACTGAGCTTTATCATACGGTTGACATCGTTTGAAAACAAAGTAATATTAACATCAATATGAGTACCTTTTTTTGGTAGCTTATATTCTACAACTGCTACTGAGCGACCGTACTCAAAAAACGCCTGAACAGTAGTGCGTACATCACCGTACTCTATGACACGCACATTTTTAAAATCTTCTTCAGGATACCCTGCAAATGCATTAGCGGCTTCATCGCTCATAAGCGTAAATTCGCCTATATAATCGGCAAAGGATTCAACCGTCATTCCCCATGGGTCTTCATTATCCTTATAAACCTCAATCCTACCCGCATTTTCAAGGCGGCTTATTCCATCCACCTCATAGCGTTCTATAAGACCTGTTTTTCGGCTGATAATTGCCGTCATACGGTCGTTTTTAACGGTTATATTATCATCGGGATAATCAAATTTCGGCAACTCGTCACGCTTTACAACCTTAAGTGAACAATCAAAACGGCTGACCGATGCAGGTGCAATTTTTGCCCTGAAGCACACCCTTTTTACCCAGTCAAGGTTAAGGGAGCTTGCCGTTTGCTCATGCTGGGATAAAAGCTGATTTCCCTCTTCATCATACACGGTTGCTACAGTCCATTCATCATCAGGCCAGTTTTGATTTTGAAGTAAAAACTCCACCTCAAACTCACTCTCCACCTCAAATGGGTGAGGGTTAAATACAAGAATAGGAATTTCGCCCTCTTTAGCCTTCTTTTGACCCTCGCAGAGCTTAATAAACGCCTTATTATAAAGTCTGTCTGCAATTTCTTCACCATAGCCTAAGGTTTTTAAGGAATCTTCCTCTACCTTTTTGATACCTGAGCCGGGAAGGATATCGTGAAATTGGCAAAATGCAAGAGCTTTTTTTGCATCTTTAAAGGCTGCCTCATCATATTCAAAGCCGTGAGCTATCTTTGCATAGCTTACCGCCTTTTCGGTAATTGCAATTTTATTTTCTAAACGGCGATTTGCCTGTTTTATTCTTACCATTGAGGTATAACATCCTACTGCAAAGGGAACCAAATCCTCAGAAACAACAGGCAATTTTTCTTTATTCAAATCCTTAAAATATGCCTCTGCCGAAGAATGAAGCACTTCAACATCTTTATTTTTTATAAATTCATTAATCTGCTCTAAATCTATTTTAGAAGGACCGCCACCATGATTTCCTATACCCCACGGGCAAAGCAAAATATCTTCCTCGGGGTGTTCTTTAATCATATTTTTAATTTTTTCAAGGGCGTGTCCTTTAAGGGAATTATAGCCTTTAAAGCAACGGCAAACCATTATTTCACTGCCGTCAAAGCCATTCCATATAAAATTACCCTTAAAGGCATCCGGGCGCATTGCAATATAGCTATCAAAGCCTGTTTTGGCAAGTATTTGCACAAGTCCTCGAGTATGACCAAAGGGGTCAAAGTTAATTGCAGTAGTAGGCACTACACCGAATTTTTCTTTAAAATATTCTCTGCCCAAAGCAATCTGGGATAAAAAGCTTTCGCCCGAAGGCATAAGGCAATCAGGCTGAATATACCAACCGCCCATAATGCGCCATTTTCCCTGCTTTACCAGGATTTTTATGCGCTCAAAAAGAGCGGGCTCATGCTCCTCTACCCACTCATATAAAACAGCTTCATTGTGATTAAAAACAAATCCATCATAATTCTCACAAAATTCTGCAGCAACCCTGAAGGTTGAAAGTGCCTCTGCAAGACCCTCATTCCAAGGCCACAACCATGCGGGGTCAAGATGAGCATTACAAAGCAAATGTACCTTCTGCATAAAAAAACTCCTTTTTTCAAAAGCCAATTGTACGCTTACATTATATATTATGCCAAGCTGTTTTTCAACCATAAATTGGATATAATTATAAAAAGCAAAGAACAGACTTTAACCGGTCTGTTCTTTGCTTTGGGTAGGGAGATATATTAAGAGTCATATGCAAGTTTCATTAAACTTATTGTAGCACACATATACTCCCTTTACATTTTATATTTTACGAAAATGTTTGTTTTTTTTGTTATTGTTCTACCACATTTTTTACTGTAAACCAAAAACAAACCCCATCATCAGTATTATATACGCCACAGCTTTCACCATGCATTTTCATTATTGCGCTGACAATTGAAAGTCCAAGACCAAATCTGCCGCTTTCACGGTTATGTGATTTATCTCCCCTATAAAAGCTCTGCCAAATATGGGGTATTTGATTTTTATCCACCTTGCTTCCGCTATTATATACATTTACGATATACTTGTTATTTTCACTTTTTGAAATAGAAACCACTATTTTTCCATTTTCTTCAACATGACATTCGGCATTTTCCATATACACCTTTATAACCTGGTCAATTTGCTCGGGGTCGGCATAAATTGTTAATTCCTTTGGAATATCGTAAACTATTTCAACATCTTTTTTGTTGAAAATACGCTCTCCCCTTGCCTTTATAAGCTGACATATATCAAACTCGGAGCAATTTAGTGGTATTTGACCCGATTCGTATTTTGAAAGCGTTAATATGCTTAAAACCAGCTTATTCATTCGATGGCTTTCATCAATAATAACATCAAGATATTTTTCTCTTGATGCAGCATTAATATCCATCTTAAGCCCCTCTGCATATCCCTGAATTATAGAAATAGGTGTTTTTAATTCGTGAGAAACATTGGCTACAAAGCCTCGGCGCATTACATCCAATTGATGCTCCAGCTCTATTTCATTACGAAGCTGAGCATTAGAGGAGTTTAAATCCATAAGCGTTGCGTTAAGCTTTTCTGAAAGATTATTAATTGAAACTGCTAAATGACCGATTTCATCGTTGGATTGAGGTATAAGCTTTTTGCTAAAATCCAACTTTGCCATATTGTGGGTAATTTCGTTCATTTCGCTTATTGGCTTGGATATTTTTTTAGAGAATGCAAAAATCCACAAGAGCGAAATAACTAAAACACCAAAAGCAATTATACTTATAAATCTATTGGCGATTTTGGCGCTGTTTTCGATTTGCGCCATTTGCACTTTAACCTCTCCCACACTTGAATTTTCAATAGAAAATCTATAAATTAAATATTTATTTTCTGTAATTTTATCTACTGCATATTCCATAACAGATCCATCTGAATATTGTTTTGCTTTAATAGCCTTCATAGGTCTGTGATGCATAGAGAACTTATCATTACCTTGCAGAAAATAATCCATAAGCTGACCGCCCGATGATGAATAAAGGGTTCTGCCCTCTTTAGAATAAATTTCTGTTTCAAATCCGTATTCTTCCTCAATATTGCTTATAACATTCACAACATCATTTTTTGAATTTAAATCAATATGGCGCAGGTCTTTTGATACTTCTATAAGCTCTTCTTTATTTACATATTCATAATAACTCTTTAAAAAAGCGGTATTACAGAGCGTTAAAAGCAAAACAAAAACCAAAAATATTATAGCCACCTTTAAAAAAAGCTTGAACCAAAATTTATTTTGAAGCTTTAATATATAATTCTTCATAAAATTACCACTCAAACTTATATCCCATTCCATAAACTGTTCTAAGATTGGTACTACCAAAAGAACCCAGCTTTGTGCGTAGCCTTGCAACATGAGAATCGACCGTACGATTATCACCTTCAAAATCGTAGCCCCATACTGCGTTTAAAATCTGGTCGCGGGTTAAAACTCTGGAATGGTTGTCGCTTAAATAAACAAGAATTTCAAATTCCTTTAAGGTCAGCTCCAAAACCCTGCCATCCATATAGGCAACATACGCCTCTTTATTTATAACAAGACCTTTTTTATTCTGAGGCTCGGCGGTTTTCACACTGCTTCTTCTTAGCAAGGCTTCAATGCGTTTTATAAGCACTGCGGGCGAAAACGGCTTTGTTACATAATCATCAGCGCCGCTTTCAAAGCCCATAAGCTGATCAAATTCCTCAGAGCGTGCAGTTAAAAGTATAATTGGTTTATCAGATGTTTTGCGTATTTCTCTGCACACCTGCCAGCCATCCATTTCGGGCATCATAATATCCAATATAATAAGACTTATTTCGCTATGTTTATTAAAAAGGTGAAGCGCCTCTTCACCATCATGAGCCACAATAGCCTTATAACCCGAGGCTAAAAGAAAATCCTTTATAAGCTCGGTTATTCTTGGTTCGTCATCGGCTACTAATACTGTTGTTTTTTCTTCATTCATAAACACACTTCCTCTTTTTAAAATAATACCATTACAGGATTATTTGAATATGATAAATGTGTTAAAAATTTGTTACGGATTACAGCTTTAAAAGATTTGTTACAATGCCTTTATCGGTAATATCAATAATGGCATAGCCGGGACCGTCGGGTGAATTGCCTAAAGCACCCGGACACACAAGATATATTCCGTCACGATATTCCTCCGATTGAATATGGGTATGTCCGTATAAAGCAAGCGTTACCCCCTCACGCTCTGCCGCCGCACGAAGATGTTCCCTACTGCTTTTTACACCATAGATGTGTCCGTGAGTTGCAAGTATTTTCACTCCGTTTACGGTAAAAAATCCGCTTGAAGGATATTTGCTTAAAAAATCGCAATTGCCCGACAGAATATGAAAGGTTTTTTCAGGATAAAATGTTGCCAGCTCGGCGGCATCATCTGCACCGTCGCCCAAAAAGAAAATAGTATTAATATGAGGATGCTTTTCCATTACCCTTTCAAAATTACTTTTTCTGCGGTGCATATCAGACATAACAAGAATATACATATTTGTTGGCTCCTTAAAAAATCAGTATAGAACAAAATTGCTTTTCATAGAATAAAATAGGAAAAGAAGGGTGGTTTTTTTATGAACAACAATCAAAATAAAAATATTTCGGAAAACGCGAAAAAAATATTAAGGGAAAAAGGCATTGACCCCGAAAGCATAAAAAATGCCGATGCAAATGCTCTGCTTAAAAAATTAAAGGCGGAGGATGCAGAAAAAATAAATCGCTTATTAAATGATAAAGAGGCCCTTGACCGTTTGCTTAATTCTGACAAAGCAAGGGCTATAATGGAAAAACTGTTCGGAGCAAAATAATGGAAGATATAAGCGAAAAAATCTCTGCCTTGTTGGAAAGCCCCGACGGTATGAACAGGCTCAAATCTGTTGCCGAAAGCCTGCTTGGAAACGGATTTTCAGACGATGGAAATAAAGCAGAAGAAAAAAAGGAGGAGCAAGGCTTTTCGGTACCGGATAATCTTTTGCAAAATATAGGTAATATGCAAGGTATAATGCGTATTGCGGGCATTTTGGGCAAGGAGCAAAAAGATAGCAGAGTTGAGCTTCTTCGCGCACTAAAACCTCATCTAAGTGAAGAAAGAGCAAAAAAAGTTGACAGGGCAATTTCTATTTTAAAAATCGCCTCACTGCTACCTATTTTGCGTGAGGAAGGTCTGCTTGACACATTTGGATTATAATTTTTGGTGGTGATTTAGTTGAACGAGCGTGAAAGAGCAGAATTTGAGCATCATAAAAAAATGGCTGAAGAACAGCTTAACCAAATGTATTCCGGCACCAACAGAAAAACGCAAAATAAAGGTGGACTTAATATGCCGACTTTTCTTGCGCCGCCAAAGCGCCAACCTCAAAACACAAGTTCTGTAAATAATATTAGTTTAAATTTTAATGAAGAAAAAAATCAAAAACCAGGTCAAAAAAACAAGCAAGCGCCCATTGTTAATACAGAAGCCCCTAAAAAAAGCAGTATTTTAAATCTTTTGAATTTCAAGGGTCTTAAAATGGATAATGACCGACTTATTATATTGGCAGTCTGCCTTCTGCTAACTGGTGAGGAAGCTGACGAGCTGCTTATACTGGCTTTAATGTATATAATGTTGTAATAAGCTAATTTATTTTTATATTGTTATTTTTTGCCATAGATAAAAATGCTTCATCATTGGTTAAATCGCCATCACCGTTAATATTGATTTTTTCACCCAAAGGCACTATCGGGTCGGGTTGGAGCAGTGCAGTAAAAAAGTCCTTATCACGGGCAAGAATCTCACGGATTTCTCTGTAAAAGGCACCGCCGTAATTATAATCGTTTGTGCTTACTCCCTTTATGCCTATTCCCAGACTGTTTCCTAAATAAACGGTACGGTAAAGATGATACCGTTGTGTTACGGCAATAAGCTGCTCACAGCCAAAAAGCTCCTTAGCGCGGTATAAACTTTCATATGTGGAAAATCCTGCGTGATCCATAAAAATATCACTGGATGGAACACCCATTTTTATTGCATAAACTTTCATAACGCCGACCTCGTTGTAATACTCTCCGCCATGGTCGCCGCTCATAAGGATTTTAGGTGCCACGCCCTTTTTATAAAGCTCTATGGCGGTATCAAGTCGGTCCTTCAGCATTGGGCTGGGCTCACTTCCCCGCACGCCACATCCTAGCACCATAATACAATCTGCCCGCTTGCCGTTAAACTCGTTTGGTTCATACATATTGGCTTTGGCGCTTACACAAACAAAGGTATTAAGACCCAAAGCTATAACCAACACCGCAACAAAAAGCCATATTAAAATACCGATTATTCTTTTAAAAGCTGTTTTGTTTTTGGAAACGGCTTTTATTGTTTTGTTTTTTGATAATTTATCTGACACGGTATAACCCCCGCAATTTTTTTATTTAATTTATTTTATCATAAATCACTTTCAGGGTATAGTGCTTTTTTGTAAATAATTTTATTTTTTCTTAGGTTGACTTTATATTACGATAGGTTATATAATATAAGAGTGACTAATATTGAAAGGACAAATACAATGCCCTATACTAAAGATGATTTTATAGCCCTCAGAAGAGCTATAATTAAAAAAGATTTTGGTAGAATGAATGATATGCAGCTTTCGGCAGTGGTTACAGTAAAGGGACCTCTTTTAGTGCTTGCAGGTGCGGGAAGCGGTAAAACCACCGTTTTGGTAAACCGAATTGCTTGTTTAGTAAAATACGGTGATGCCTGGAACACCGACTATGTACCCCAAATCAGCGATGAAGAATATGAAGCCGGTAAGGCCTTTTTAGATGGAAAGACCGATACTTTGCCTGAAAGAGTATTCAGCTACTACCCTGCAAACCCTTGGGAGATTCTTGCCATAACCTTTACAAACAAGGCGGCGGGCGAGCTGAAAAGCCGAATTGCAAACCGTCTTGGCGATAAGGCAAATGACATATGGGCAGGTACATTTCATAGCATCTGCGCCCGTATTCTGCGCCGTTACGGTGATTTAATTGGGTATTCATCACATTTTACAATTTATGATACGGATGACCAAAAGCGAGTTATTAAAGACATTTTAAAACAAATGGATATTTCTGAGAAGGAATTACCCATTAAATTTATTATGAATGAAATAAGCCACGCTAAAGACAGTCTTGTTTCGCCCGAATCCTATGCCGCCACAAACGGTAAAGGACTCTACCCTATGAAAAGAGCAACGGCAGAGGTTTATAAGGCTTATCAAAATCGCTTAAAATCTGCAGATGCAATGGATTTTGACGATATAATCTACAACGCTGTAATGCTGTTTGAAAAAAATGCAGATGTACTGGAATACTACGCTAACAAATTTAAATACATAATGGTTGACGAGTATCAGGATACCAACCACGCTCAATACAAGCTTGTGAGTATGCTGGCATCTCTTCATCAAAACATTTGTGTGGTAGGTGATGATGACCAAAGCATCTACTCCTTCCGCGGTGCCACCATTGAGAATATTTTAAGCTTTGAGGATAATTTTAAAAATGCAAGGGTTATAAGATTAGAGCAGAATTATCGTTCTACATCCACCATTCTTAAAGCCGCAAATGCAGTTATTGCCAACAACAAGGGCAGAAAGGGCAAAAATCTTTGGACCGACCTTGCAACAGACAGCAAAATTAAGGTGCATACCCTTAATAACGAACAAGAAGAGGCAAAATTTGTTGCCGAAACCATACTTTCCAAGGTTCAAGAGGGTGGAAAATTTAATCAGAACGCTGTTCTTTACAGAATGAATGCGCTCTCCAGCACTATTGAAAATGTTTTTGTACGCTCAGGAATCTCTTATCGAGTTGTAGGCGGTCACCGTTTCTTTGACCGAAAAGAAATAAAGGATGTTGTGGCATACCTTAATGTTATTAATAATCCCAACGATTCGGTAAGGCTTAAAAGAATTATAAACGAGCCGAAGCGAGGTATTGGTGAAACCACCGTAAAAAATGCAGAAGAAGTTGCATCCCAAATTGGTATTTCACTTTTTGAGGTTTTTGAAAACGCCGAAGATTACCCCATATTATCCCGCGCGGCAACCAAGCTGAAGATGTTTGCGAAGATGATAAACGAGCTTATTGAGCTTTCCGAAACACTTCCAATAGATGAATTATTTGACGAAATGCTTAATAAATCGGGATATATGGCGGCATTAAAGGCAGAGGGTGAAGAATCTGCCGACAGAGTTGATAATGTAAACGAGCTTCGTTCAGGCATTAAAAATTATGAAAAAGAAGCCGAAGCGCCTACCCTTTCAGAATATCTGGAGGAGGTTGCGCTTATAAGCGACATTGACAGCTACGACCCCGATGAGGATTATGTGGTGCTTATGACACTTCACTCTGCAAAGGGCTTGGAGTTTGACAATGTATTTTTAGTTGGCTTGGAGGAAAATATTTTTCCCGGCACCCAAACAATATACGGCGGCGATAAGGAAATTGAGGAAGAGCGCCGCCTTGCCTATGTTGGAATTACCCGAGCAAAACGCAATCTTTACATAACCAATTCCTATACAAGAATGCTTTTTGGTACCACCAACCGAAATATGCCCTCCAGATTTTTAAAGGAGATTCCCACCGAGCTTTGTGAAATAAACGGTGGTGCAACCATTGACCCATGGGAGGCAAAATTAAAACAGGCTATTGCTGGTGGCGGCTATAAATCGGGTTACGGAAGCTACAAACCAAGCTACGGTTCATACGGTAATAATTACGGAGCTACCGCTAAGACAAACGAACCCCCTAAATCAAGCTACAGAGCATCTACAGCATCTGCCGCAAAAACCGAAAAGGTGGAATACCAAAAGGGTATGCGTGTTCGCCACAAGGTTTTTGGCGACGGCACCATACTTAAAACCACACCCATGGGCGGAGATTGCCTTTTGGAAATTGCCTTTGATACCCGAGGCACCAAAAAGCTTATGTCCAACTTTGTTAAGATGGAAATACTTGAATAAAGATTAAAAGGCTACAGCATTTTTGCTCTGTAGCCTTTTTTAGTCTTATTCGTGTTTGATGTTTGAATACTTCTGCTACACAAAAAATCTGCAACAAAATGCTTTTTACGCATTTTATTGCAGATTTTTAATATTTATGAATTAATTAAATTAAAACTCAAAGGGAATGTTAACATCATCACCTATAAAGTTGCCACCCTCTACATAAATTGCAAAGGACTGTGCGGGAATCATATCACTAAAGATGTTGCCACCATTCATAGAAATGGTTTTATCGCTGGGAAGCGAGGTTGCATCGGCGGTAGGAACAATTTCGTTGGGATCATAGGTGTAACGATTAAATGAAGATACATTACCATATTCAAGCTCAACATCCACATTAGCGACGATTGAATTTGTATTTACAACCAAAATAACAGTTTTGCCGTTATCGTTTTTAATTGCGCTTACATAAATTCCACCGTTATCTTCTGCGGCATTAACAACATCAGCAGCAAATACAGAAGCGTTCTCATTGTTCATATACTTACCTATAAGGTTAATTCCGTAATAGGTGGTTCTTGGAACATAGCTGGAAATGTTATAATTCTTTGTACATTCACAATCTGCACCGTTAGGACAGGTTTTGCCATCTACATGAACCAAAGAAGGACAGGTACCTACTGCGTGAACACCACCTGAGAACTCAACACTATTATCGTGAATACCGGTGCCGTGAGTACTTTCACTATCCCAAAGAGTATCAAACATCTGCCAGGTCAAGAAACGGTTAACACCTGTGTTTATACCGGCGGTAAGACCTGCGGCATACTGTGTCATCTGCATACCTACATTGTTCCACCACTTGGCATCGGGAGCGTGTGCAAAATATTCATCGCACCAGAACTCCATATTTCTTACACCGCTGTTTGTAAGAACATCGTTATAGTAGTTGAAGTTTTCTTCTGCTAATGAATAGGATGCCTCGGGGTCGTAAACGGTATTTGCATAGCCTGCCTCATAGTTAGGACGGGTGTACTGATGCATTGCGTTAATATCAATCATATCGGCATATTCAGTACCTGTTGTGTGTGAATAAACATACTCAACCAAAGAAAGACGATTTTGAAATGCATAAATTGACTGTGCAGGGCCAATAAGCTTCAAGCTACTTCTGAGTCCTGCATCTTCAAGCGCATTATTAAGACCCATAGTCATAATAATCCACTCATCATAGGAATAGGTTGTATCACCAGTTCTTACATCACCCGACTCGGTGAAGGGAAGAACATACTCAACATTTGAAAGGCCCTGTGCTTTAAGTGCCTCAATACCCTGTGTAATCCACTCACCGTAACGGGCGGCGGCAACAGAATAATGTGCAAATTCGGCATCGGTAAAGTTAAGTCCTAATGCCCGTGCATCTGCCTCAATTTTAGCTGCATTTGCATCCTCACCGTAAAGAGCTGTAGCTTTTGCAGTTCTGTCATCGGTATAACCGTGCAGATAATTAACCTCAGGAATTGAGGAATGACCCTCGTTATTCATATCAGAAGCTGTAAAATCTGAATTTGCTACATTTTTATTGTAGAAGTAGATAAAATCATATAAATGCCAGCCTGCCTGAATGGTGATAGAAATATTTCTATCCTCTAACATTTCAGCCCACTTATAGAAGGCTTTCATCTTAGTACTGTTCCAATCCCAACCACTAGCGGTCCATGCCCAATGGGAATCAAAACGGGTACGAACATTATCAACCTTGGTATCAACAAGTCGATCCATTTCGGTGGCCGCCTGAGCTACGGTATAGGTTCTGCCATGACTATCAGGGAAGAAGGTTACACCGTGATAAATGGTTGAACGAATACCCTCAAAATTGGTTGCAATGGGTGCAGAATCATTAGAAACCTTAATAATTTTATCGGTATATTTGCTTATAATATTGTTATAAAGATAATTGCGAACCTCAGTGCTTTCGGCAAAATCGCCGTCGGCATTTTTTGCAGAATAAGCAGCCTTGGAAACGGGATAGATAGCAATATCATTTTGGTCATCAGCATAGAAAATTCCTGTATTACCACTTGCATCTACATATTTAAAATATGCTCTTACGGTGTATTTGGTATTATAATTCTCTTCGGGAATATTAATTAAAACACCTGTAAAGTCAAGTGATTTTTCATCTTCTGCAAAAACCTTATCTATACCATCATTAAATGAGTAAGCAACACCGTACTTAGGAGCATAGGTGTTTTCACCATAATCATACATACCGTCTATTCGAAGCTCAGTACCGCCGGCATAGTCCGCTTTAATTGCTACAGTGCCGTATTCGATAACACGCAAACCGTAGTACATATCAGATGTGAGGAGTCTTTTATCAATGCGGGTTTTGTAACGCATACCCTGCTTACCTTCGGTACGGATTGCAGTACCGGCAGTAACAGCGGCACATTTAGCGGCAAAAGTTCCTGAATCCATACTAGAGGTATCCTCGGTTACACTTAAATTATCAATAGTATATGTACCTGTACCGTTAATCCATACATTAAGATAAACGGGAGTTGTTTTATCGGCCTTAAAGCTTAATGCTGCATTAATATCACTTTGTGCATCAAAACTACTTGACAAGCCACTTTGTTGGACACAGGTATTGGAATAAATACCGTCATTATAATATTTGGTTATATCCATGGTTTTGCCATTCTGTGTTAATATAGCCTTGAAATTAGTATCTCCCTTAGAATTCTGAACATAATAACCTGCTTCGGTAGTTCTTCCCTTTGCGGTTGTAAGAGAGAAGTTAATATAATTGCCTACATCTGTTAAATTGGCTAAATTAAAGGTAAAATTAACTGTATAGGTTGCTCCTTTTTTGGCTAAGAAGGGAGCGCTTTGTATTCTCTTAAAGGGTGAGGTTGCATTTACATTTAATTTTGCGTTGTCAGAGGATAAACTTAAACCATCACCTAAAGCAGACCAATTTGCAACAGAGCCTGCGGAATAATCCTCTTTAAAATATTCATTAGGACTTGCCAAAACATCTTTAACTAATGATACATCATCAATATAAAGGGGCGAAGCGTTGCTTCCGTCGTGATAATAAATTAAAAGTTTTACACTTGTGTTATCACCGGTGAAGAAGGTCATTTTTGTCTTTTTCCACTCACCTGCGGCGCAAACACCATCGGTAGCACCGTAAAGGTACTTTGCAAGAGTAGGTACCTTTGAATCAAGGTTCCAAGGAGCCAAAATCTGACTTTCAGTAACATCACCACTAACAACATAGGTTTGCTTCATATACTTTGAAGTATCAGCATCAATATTAAAATAATATGTTAATGTGTACTGAGTGTTAGGCTCAAGTCCTGTAAAATCTTTGTAAGAACAATTGTGGAAGGAAGTTAAAGCAAGTGATTTGCTACCGGTTCTTGCTCGATTATTTGAAACAATTGATTTTGTCCAGTCGCCGCCTTCACCTTTGGCCTCGGTATCGGTTACACCTTCCCAAATTTCATCTGCGGGAACTCCGCTTTTTAGATTGGTGTTAGGCGCATACTCTTCAAATCCGCCGTTTTTAACTAAATTAAAATCATAAAAAACGGGAATGTAGTTTGAAGCGGAAGCACCACTTGGCAGAGTGTATGCCTCATTATATGAAACCTCGGTTCCATCACTTAAAAACCAACCTCTAAAGCCTGCGTTTTCATTAGGCACAGCGGTTAATACAGTATTGCCGTTTGCATCTGTACCGGTGGTGTAAGTTCCAAGTGAAGAATCATACACCGGTGTTTCGGCTCTTGCAGTAATGTTATCTGTTAATCCCATAGTGGGAGCAACACATAACAAGAGCAAAACAGAAACAAACACTGCTATAAATTTAACTAAAAAATTCTTGCTGATTGATTCGCTCATCATAACCATAATCTCCTTATATAGAAATTGATTGCCAAAAAGCAAATGCTTACAATTTAACTTATTTTAATTATAGTATAAACTTATATATCTTTCCTTTGGTATTTTGTTAAAAATATATACTATTTTTCGAATTTGGGCTTTTTTTCTAATAAAAGAATAAAAACATTAGAAAATATGTGAAAAACACCCGCGTTTTTAACGCAGGTGTTTTAAGTTTAATTGATTTATTAAGGCTTTTTGATATTAGTCGAGCATATCCTCTAAGGGCATATCAACATCATCACCGATTACAGTTCCGCTTTCTGCGTAAATTACAAAGGACTGCGCGGGAATTACATCGTAGAAATTGGTTTTACCATTAAGAGTTATGCTCTTATCAGCGGGAATAGGTGTTGCCTCAGCGGTGGGAACTATCTCGTTGGGGTCATAGGTGTAGCGGGTAAGACTGATCATATCTGATTTTTCAAGCTCTACATCCACGCTGGAAGTAACGGGCATTGTATTAACTACCATAATAACGGTTTTGCCGTCATCATTTTTAATAGCACTTACATAAACACCGCCGTTATCCTCAGTAGCTTCATCAATAACCTGAGTAGCAAAAACATCAGCATTATTGTTATTCATAAATCTACCAATAAGGTTGATACCGTAATAGGTAGTTCTTGGAACATAACTGGAAATGTTGTAGTTCTTTGTACAAGGACAGCTTTCACCCTTAGGACAGGTTTTGCCGTCTACATGTACAAGTGAAGGACAGGTACCAACTGCGTGTATACCACCTGAAAACTCACCGCTATTATCGTGAATTGCGGCGCCGTGTGTTGCGGTACTATCCCACAAGCAGTCAAACATCTGCCAGGTTAAGAAACGGTTAACACCGTTATTCATACCGGCGGTAAGACCTGCGGCAAACTGGGTCATCTGCATACCAACATTGTGCCACCATCTGGCATCGCTAGCGTGCGCAAAGTATTCATCGCACCAGAATTCCATATCTCTTACACCTGATACTTTAAGCACATCATCATAATAGGTGAAGTTATCCTCTGCCAATGCATAGGAACCATAAGGACCGTAAACAGTAGCTGGATAGCCCTGTCTGGTGTGAGGACTTGTGTACTGATGCATTGCATTAATATCTAACAAATCCTCATAATCGGCACCGGGCTGTAATCCGGGAAGGCTGTACATATATTCAATAAATGAAAGTCTGTTCTGATAAGCGTAGATAGACTGTGCAGGACCGATGAATTTATAATCACTTCTCATATTATTCTGCTCTAACAAATCGTTAAGAGAAATAACCATAAGCATCCACTCATCATACGAATAGATGGGGTCTGCCTCGCCCGTGTTTGGATTAGTAAATGCATAGCCTGTTTCGGTAAAGGGAAGAACATACTCAACATTGTAAACACCGTGAGCCTTAAAGGCGTTAAGACCCTGCTTTACCCACTCGGCATAGCGGGCGGCAACTACAGAATAATGCGCGTACTCTTCATCTGTAAGGCTGAGTCCTACTGCCTTACCTGCGGCGGTAATCTCAGCGGCTCTTGAATCTTCACCATACAAGTCTTCGGTTTTAACATTTGCATCAGTATAACCATGCATATAGTTTACTTCAGGAATAGAAGAATGACCTTGAGCATTAGCCTCTTTATAATTAATTTTATCGGTTGCTACCCATTTATCATAATAGTATATAAAGTCGTGTAAATGCCAGCCTGCCTGAAGGGTGATAGAAATATCACGGTCCTGAAGCATTTTTGCCCACTTATAATAAGCGGTCATTTTTGTGCTTTCCCAATCCCAACCGGTGTCTTCATTCCACATCCACTGAGATGCGAAACGGGTACGAACATTATCCACCTTGGTATCAACCAAGCGGTCCATTTCAACCGCCGCCTGTGCCTCGGTATAGGTTCTTCCGTGGCTGTCGGGGAAGAAGGTTGTTGCGTGGTAAATAGTTGAACGGATACCCTGGAAGTTAGAGGAGATGGGGGTGGAATCGTTGGAAACCTTAACCACCTTATCGGTGAATTTGCTTATGATATTTTCATAAAGGTATTCACGAACATCATCAGACTCGGTAAATTCGCCCTCCTCATCTCTTGCGGAATATGCCGCCTTGGAGATGGGATAAACAGCTATATCAGAGGGGTCAATATAAACGGTAGACTCATTACCGTTTGTATCAACATATTTAACATATGCTCTTGCGGTGTAATCGGAGTTCCAATTTTTCTGGGGGATGTTCATTAAAACACCGGTGAAATCAATGGTATCCTGATCCTCGGCATAAACTAAATCGGTTTTTTCGTTAAAGGAATATGCTTTACCAACCTTAACGCCATAGGTGTATTCACCGTAATCGTACATACCGTCTAAAACAAGCTCGTTATCGCCTAAGTATTCGGTCTTAATAGCGGCAGTACCGTATTCGATAAGACGTAAGCCGTAATTAAAGGTAAGGAGATTTTTATCTAACTGGGTTTTATATCTCATACCCTGCTTACCCACGGTGCGGATTGCAGTACCCATTGATTTAACAGTGCTTTCTACTATACCTAAATAATCAATGGTTGAGTCATCCTCAGTAATAACAAAGTTATCTAAATAATATGTACCCAAACCATTAAGACGGGCAGTGAAATAGGTTGTTGCCGTTTTATGTGCAGTAAATGAAAGATTAACCTTTAAGGTCTGGGTAGAATCCAGATTTTTAAGGGAAGTATATCTGCCGAAGCCGGTAGAGGTTGCGCCCTTACCAAAGGTTGAAGTAAAAACAACTCCGTTGGCATCAGTAATAGTCCACACAACATTTGTGTCAGCTGCGACTGCGGTTGTTGCATAATAAGGTGAAGTATCTGTTTTGCTGGTGGAAAGCGTAAAGTTCATCCAGTTTTCACCCAGAGCACCGGTTTCTGTATTATGCACATGCCATACATAGCCATTGGGATTATCTTCAGTTATTAAGCTTTCATCGGTTACAAGCTTATTATCCACAACTGCCGGGAAGTATTGATCGGTAACCTGACTCCAGTCCATATCAAAGGAGATATTGTACTTTGCACCCTTTTTAAGGTAAATTGCAGGAGAATGCATAGAGCCATAGGTAAGAATCGGAGTAACCTTTAAGCGTCCGCCCTCCAATGCTGCAGAAAGCCTCTGAACAGAAGCACCTTCGTCAGATTCTTTCCAGTTTTTAACGGTAGTAGTAAAATTCTCGTTAAAATATGTAGGTGCTGCTATAACATCCTTAACAAGAGAAACATCATCAAGGTACAAAAAATCATTACCGCAAGGTGTTTTTTTGCCATCCTCATAATAGCATCTGTAAAAAAGAACCAATCTTGCAGAGGTGCTTTCCTCAGTAAAGAAGGTTATGGAAACCTCTTTCCAATCATTGGTTGAAGAGCTGGCGCCTGTTGTGGTATCAAATTTTTTACAGGCAAGATACTCTGCAGTTTCTTCGGTATTTCCGCGATAAGTAGTTTCCATATTCTCGCCGATAACGGAAGCCATACCCAAATATCTGGTAGTAGCGTAACCTTTAGATGTTTGATCTGCCGTTTCGTTAGGGTCAAGATTAAAATAGAACTTTACAGTATACTGTGTATAAGGTTCAAGATTATAAAAATCCTTATAGGCGGTATTACAGTTGGCGCCTATACGCAAAGAATTACTACCTGTTCTTGCACGGTTGTTGGTAACCGTTAATGAGGTCCAGTCTGAGCCTGTGCCCAAAGCCTCGCCATCGGTAATACCTTCCCAAATTTCATCCTCGGGAACGCCTGTTTTAAGACTTTTGTTATTGGTATATTCCTCAAAGCTACCTTTTTTAACAAGGTTGAAATTATAAAATACAGGAACATAATCAGATGCAGAGGCACCGCTTGGAAGGGTATAAGCGGCATTATAGGAAACCTCTGTGCCGTCCTTTAAAAACCAGCCTCTAAAGCCTACATTTTCATTAGGTACGGCTGTTAAAACGGTATTACCGTTTGAATCTGTTGTTGTAGTGTAGCTACCCAGTGATGAATCATACACGGGAGCTTCTGCACTTGCATTAACCAAAATGTCTGAAAGCCCTGAAACAGGCGCAACACAAAGGATAATAGCAATTACAGCTACCACAGCAACAAATTTTGCCAGTATTTTTTTGCTTACATTATTTGTTGTCATTGTAAATATCTCCTTACCCAAATTTTTTCGTATAACAATACATATAAATCTTATCATAATATAATTAAATTTGCAAGATTAATATTGCTTTTGCGAATAACATTTGTTAATAATACACAAAAACGCACCCGTATTTTTGATACAAGTGCGTTTGTAATTAATTTAAATTAATTTTCAGGTTCAATAGGCATATCCACATCATCACCACGATAAATTCCTGTGGATACATATATTGCGAAGGAACCTGCAAGAAGCTCATCGCGGAAGGAGGATGCACCATCTAAGGAGATAGTTTTATCGCTTTCAATAGATTTTGCCTCTTTAGTGGGAACAACAGCATCGGGATTATAGGTATAACGCTTAAAGCTTACATTGTCATCATTTTCAAACTGTAAATCAAAGCTTGATGCTGTAGGCATTGTATTTACAACTATAATAACATCCATACCGTCATCATTTTTAATGGCGCTTACATACACGCCGCCGTTATCCTTGGTAGCATCATCAATAACCTCGGTATAATAAACATCAGCATTTTCATTATTAAGATATTTACCAATAAGATTTATGCCGTAATACGATGTACGAGGAACATAGCTGGAATAGGGCGTATAATTTTTACAGGCGCAGCCTTCAATGGTACAGGTTTCGCCATCTGCCTTTACAAGTGAAGGGCAGGTACCGCAAGCATGAATACCGCCTATAAACTCATTGCTTGTTTTATAATCGGCCAAATGAGCGGTGCCGTGTGTTGCGGTATCATCCCATAAGCAGTCAAACATCTGCCATACCGAGAAACGATTAACACCATTATTCATACCGGCTGTAAATCCGGCGGCATACTGTGTCATTTGCATACCAACATTATCATGCCATCTTGCATCATTGGCATATGCAAAATACTCATCACACCAGAAATCCTTTTCAAAAACGCCTGCATTTTCTCTTATCTGCTTAAAATAAGGGAAATTTTCAGCCGCTCTGGAATAGCAAGCATATGGATCAAAAATGGTATTTTCATAACCCTTCTGAGTGTTAGGAGTTGTGTACTGATGCATAGATATAATATCTATCATATCCTCATACTTAGTACCGCCGATTTTTTCATAAATATATTCAACAAACTGAACCGTTCTGCCTTGATACACATAGTTGGATTGGCTTGGTCCTACAAATTTATAATTATTGCGAATGCCTGCTGTTTTAAGCTCATTATCAAGAGCCATTACCATAAAGATCCACTCATCATAAGAATATGTAGGATCGTCAGCACGATGATAGCCTGTTTCGGTAAAGGGAAGAACATATTTTATATTGTTTATACCATGAGCTTTAAAGGCATTAAGTGCCTGCTTTATCCATTCGGAATAGCGAGCAGCAACTACCGAATAATAGTTATACTCTGAATCGGTAAGCTCCAGTCCTACCTCCTTACCCATAGCAGTAATGGCTGAAGCTTTGGAATCCTCACCGTAGCTGTCAGAGATGGGTGTTAAATCATCTGTATAACCGTGGAGATAATTCACTTCAGGAATAGAGGAATGACCTGCATCGGTTGAGTTATATTTATGGGCATCACCATTAAATTGCTTATCGTAGAAATATATAAAATCGTGCAGATGCCAGCCTGCGTTAAGGGTTATGGATATATCTCTGTTTTGCAACATCTCAGCCCATTTATATATAGCCGCCATTTTGGAAGATTCCCAATTCCATGTGTTTGTAGAGGAGTTCCACATCCACTGAGAGGCGAAACGGGTACGAACATTATCTACCTTGGTGTCCTTCAGGCGATCCATTTCTATGGCTGCCTGTTCATCAGTATAGGTTCTGCCGTGCTTGCTTGGGAAGAAGGTTGTTGCGTGATAAACGGTGGAACGCATACCCTCAAAATTGGTAAATGCAGGAGCTGATGCATTTTTAATATGTATTACCTTGTCGGTAAAACTACTTATAATTTTATTGTATAAATATTCCCTGACTTCAGGCGATTCTGAATACTCGCCGTTTGCATCCTTAGCGGAATATGCCGCTTTTGATATAGGATAAATCGAAATATCGCTTTGATCCAAATAAATTACACCATCATTGCCCAGCTTATCAACATATTTAAAATATGCTCTTGCGGTATAATCGTCATTCCAATTTGCCTTGGCAATATTCATTAAAACACCGGTAAAATCAATTGAATCAGAGTGTTCGGCATATATTAAATCAACATTATCCTTAAAGGAATAAGCAATACCTTTTTTAGCAGTATAGGTTTCACCATTAAACTCATAGGCGCCATCTAATGTAAGCTCGTTTTCGCCCAAATATTCATTTTTAATTGCAATGGTACCATATTCGGTAAGACGAACACCATAATACATTTCGGCAGTAAGCAGGCGTTTATCTAATGAAGTTTTATAACGCATTCCCTGTTTGCCTACTGTTCTTATAGCAGTACCCAAAGATTTCATTGTGCCTTCAAGATAATCGGTTGGCTCAACAGCCTTCTGTGTTTCCTTAACTACTATATCGTCAAGATAGTAAGCTCCCGGAGAATTAAGACGAACATTGAAGTAGCCTTCGGTAGTTTCGTCGGGAGTGAAGGTCATAGTAATAACAAGTTTGGCAGGATCCAAGCCCTTATCTGTAACGGTCTTTTTGGCAAATCCAAAGGCTGTATAGCCTCTGTCATAGCCACTCATAGTATTTCCGTTTGTATCGGCAACTGTAATTTTTACGCTGTTTGTTATATCGCTATCGGTCACAAGGGTGCCTGCACCTTGTTGCCCCCACATTCTGTACTCATTTGAAACGTTAAAGTTTATCCAGTTAGAAAGATAGCTTTTACCATCTTCGCTTTTTTGCCAGGTGTAATCTCCGTTTTCATCCAATATATACTGGGGGGGATTATCATCTGTAACGGCGGGAAGATATTGATCGAACTCAACCTCGCTTATATCAAGCTTAAAGCTTAATGTATATTCTGCGCCTTTTTTAAGCAGCATAGGCGCACTCTGTGTCCATTTAAATGTCCAGTATGAGCTGAGCTTTAAGCGATAATCGTCGGTCTGATAAAGTCCTACCCTATTATTGTCATAAGGTTTCCAGTTGTTATGACCGGCAACGGAAAAATTCTCATTGAAATATGTAGGCGCGGCAAATACATCCTTAACCAAGGTTAAATCATCAATATAAATAGGCTTGGATGATATATTGTTAGCGGTATCGGCATTGGAATTGTAAAGAATACAAAGGGTTACATCGGTATTTTCATCGGTATAAAAGGTAACAGAAGCTTCTTTCCACTCCCCTGCCTCGGTTGAACCGCTTTCAAAACCGTAGATTTGTTTAGCCAGATAGCTACCGTCTCTGTTAGCTCTTGCGGTAATTTCATTACCATCAGCCACAACCGAAACATGGGTTAAATAATGCTTAAAGGGTGTACCGGATGATGTTGTACCAACCGAAGGATCTAAATTATACCAGAACTTAACGGTATACTGCGTGTTTTTATCAAGACCGCGGAAGGTGTGATACGCGGTATTGCTTTGGCAACCTATTTTAAGGGATTTAGTACCGCTTTTTGCACGGTCAGAGCTTATTTTCATAGAGGACCAATCGCCCTTACCCGCAAGCTCAGAATCGGTCATACCCTCCCAAGCTTCTTCGGCTGAAACAGCTGTTTTCATATTGGTGCCGTCTGCATAGGCTTCAAAATCACCGTTTACCGCAAGATTGTAACTGTAAAATACGGGTGTATAATCCTCAGCGGATTTTCCGCTTGGAACAGTAAAATCAGCTGTGTAAGCCACCTCGGTACCATCCTTATAATACCATCCTCTGAAACCACAGCCATAATTGGCAGTAGCCGTTAAAACGGTATTGCCATTTACAGTTTTGGCGGTAAAACTACCGTAGTTGGGATTGTATTCGGGCATATTTGCGGCACTTGCGCTGATAAGCAGATTTGAAACATCTGCAAGGGGTGCTACTGTGAGCACAAGCACAAGGCACAAAATAACCGAAATACCTTTGATAAAAGTTGTATTCTGCTTTTTGATTGCTTTAAACATTTAGTTAATCTCTCCCATCTATAATTACTAAATATACCTCTAAAACAATAATACAATACCAAATATGTTTTTTCAATTAAATATTTGATACTTTTTGGAAAAACTGATACTTTTTCTAAAAAACACACATGCTTTACATTAATTCCTACTTAAATTATAACATTACTGATTTGATTTTTCGATATGCTATTCTGTAAAAAAAGGATGATAATTTCCACTCGACACAAAGCTTAACGATAATTTTGTAAACAAAAAATCTGCAATAAAAATGCATAAAAAGCACTTTTATTGCAGATTGATTTTTAGGGATTACTATTTATACTATACCATTTTATTATTTATTCTTTAAATATTCATCTATTGCGGTTGCGGCATTTTTGCCCGCACCCATAGCAAGTATTACTGTGGCGGCACCTGTTACGGCATCTCCGCCTGCGTAAACTGCGGTACGGCTGGTAAGACCGCTTTCATCCTTGGTAATAATGCAGCCTCGCTTATTAGTTTCAAGACCGGGTGTGGTGGAACGAATAAGAGGGTTTGGTGATGTACCTATAGACATTATCATACAGTCAACCTCTAAATCAAATTCACTGCCCTGAACCTCTACAGGACGGCGTCTGCCGCTTTCATCCGGCTCGCCCAGCTCCATTTTTATGCATCTGAGTCCCTTGACATTTCCGTTTTCATCCCCAAAAACCTCTATAGGATTTACTAGGGTTTTAAAAACAATTCCCTCTTCTTCGGCATGCTCAACCTCTTCCTTTCGGGCGGGAAGCTCATCCATACTGCGGCGATAGACAATATAAACCTCCTCGGCACCAAGGCGCTTTGCGCATCTGGCGGCATCCATAGCAACATTACCGCCGCCCACAACTGCCACCTTTTTGCCGTGGCGCACGGGGGTTTTGCTATCATCCTTATATGCCTTCATAAGATTTATTCGGGTTAAAAATTCGTTAGCTGAGTAGACTCCGTTAAGGCTTTCGCCCGGAATTCCCATAAATCTTGGCAGACCGGCACCCGAACCAATAAATACAGCCTCATAGCCCATTTCCATAAGCTCATCAATGGTGAGAATTTTACCTATTACCATATTGGTATTGATTTCCACACCCAAAGCTTTAAGATTTTCAATTTCTGCTTTTACAATATCCTTGGGCAAACGAAATTCGGGGATTCCGTAAACCAAAACACCACCTGCAAGATGCAGTGCCTCAAAAACAGTTACTGCATAGCCTTTTTTCGCAAGGTCGCCTGCGGCGGTGAGTCCTGCGGGTCCCGAACCTATAACAGCCACCTTTTTGCCGTTAGTCTCTACCTTTGCGGCAATTTTTTTACCGTTATTTCTATGCCAATCGGCTACAAAACGCTCTAATCTGCCAATGCCGACAGATTCACCCTTTATACCGCGCACACATACACTTTCACACTGAACCTCCTGCGGGCAAACTCTACCGCATACTGCGGGAAGTGATGTGTACCTTGTAAGCACATTGTACGCGGCTTCAAAATCGCCTTCGGCAACCTTTGCAATAAATGCAGGAATATCAATGCCCACGGGGCATTTGCTCACGCAAGGCTTGTTTTTGCAGTTTAAACAACGGCGTGCTTCATTTATAGCCATTTCCTCGGTATATCCCAATGCCACCTCATAAAAGTTTTTGTTTCTTACATCAGGCTCCTGACAGGGCATAGGGCACTTTTTAGGATCCATATTACGGGTAAATTCCATTTTAGTTGCCCTCCCCTTTTTTCAAAAGATTGCAGGCTTCCTCGCGCTTTTTGGTTTCGGTATCTCTATAAATTGCACCGCGCTTCATAGCCTCATCAAAATCTACCAAATGTCCGTCAAAATCGGGTCCGTCTACACAGGCGAATTTTGTTTCACCGCCAACAGTAAGGCGACATCCGCCACACATACCCGTTCCATCAATCATTATTGGATTCATAGAAACGGTGGTTTTAATGCCATATTCTTTTGTAAGCTGACATACGAACTTCATCATAATAAGGGGCCCTATAGCGATTACTTCATCATAAGTATTTCCCTGCTCAATAAGCTCCTTAAGTGCATTTGTAACAAGACCTTTTGCACCGTAGCTACCGTCATCGGTCATAATAAGCAATTTATCGCTTACGGTTTTAAATTCATCCTCTAAAATAACAAGGTCTTTGTTTCTGAAGCCCACAATCGAGTGAACCTCTGCACCCAATTCATTTAATTTTTTGGCAACGGGATATGCAATAGCCGAGCCTACACCGCCGCCTATAACAGCCACCTTTTTAAGACCTTCTACCTTACTTGGGGTGCCAAGAGGACCTACAAAATCGTGAATATACTCACCTTCATTAAGGCTATTAAGCTCGGTAGTTGCCTGCCCTACTATTTGAAATATAATTGTAACAGTACCTGCATTGCGGTCATAATCGGCAATGGTTAAGGGAACACGCTCTGAATCCTCTTTAGCGCGAAAGATAATAAATTGACCGGGTTCAGCCTTTTTTGCAATAAGAGGTGCCTCTACCACCATTTTTGTTACTGTTGGATTAAGAATTTGCTTTTTAAGAATTTTAGTCATTTTTTTCACTCCGAAAAATTGCTAGTTTTCAAAATAGGTACCAAGTGAAATACCTGTGTAATAATGCTTTAATATTTTTTCATAGCTCCAGCCGCTCTTGGCATACTGATTTGCTCCAGCCTGACTCATACCTACACCGTGCCCATATCCCTTAACGGTAAAAATGAAGTTATCTTCAGCATCGTTATAAGATATGGTATAAGCGCTGGAGCGCAGGTCATAGTTGAAGAAAGTATCACGCAGATAGGTGCCTTTTTTCTCTACATTACCTATTTTAATTTTGGTACAATAGAGTCCGTTGACATCATAACTGCAGGTGAACCATTTGTTTTTATCAGATATTTGTGTAAGGTCTATATTTAACAACCTTTTTGCCTTTTGAGCAATTTCAGAAGCTGAATACTTTCTTTGGGTCTGATACCCTTTAACATTTTTATCTACCGATGAATCAACGCTTACAAGATATGGAACAGGGCTTGACCATATATCCTGACTGTATGCAGATTTACCTGCAGAAATTGCATAATAATAGGTTGTGGCAACTTTTCCGCCGTATACAGCAACCTGACCCGCAACAGCCTCTACCGCATCAAGACATTTTTGACTTGGGGTTTTAAGTGGTAAGCTTGGATATTTATCCTTTGCCGAACCGTGATTTAACAGCCACGAATATGCCGCGACCGCCTGAGCCTTCAATGCCTCAATATGATAACCTGAGCCCATTTCCGCCTCAATATTCTGTGCGATTATTTGAATGGCAGTACCCTTTACCCTTTGACCGTTAAAGGTGTTTGTAACTGTAAGCATTGGGAGTGAGCCATTATTTGATGGCGATGATGTTGTGGTAGTTGGTTTTGAGGAAACACTGCCTGTTGATGAAACCTTATCATTTTTAGATGAAGTAACAGCAGAGCTTACTTTAGAAGAAATATCCGGCACAGAGGTGACTGTTGGCAATGTTGGCTTTACCTCAATTATTGATGAGGTTGGTGCCTGCTGCTCAAATCGACTGGAAGCACCGTCAAACATAGTTTCATCCTCAACCTCTGATTCAATTTGAGATGAATCTTCAATAGGTATTAACGGATCAGCTACCACAGGAATATCACTGTTGTTTTCGACAGTGTAATTTTCTGTTGTGCCTGTTACATCAACAAAGGGGGATTCGCCGTCACGAACCCTTCTGGCAACTATAATAACAGCTGTTTCATTGCTTTGTGAAACCAATGTAACAATCTGGTCACTGTATGTAACATCAATATTTGTATCAATAGCTGAAACCTTCTCTAAAAGGTTAATATGCTCTGAAAATTCAGAATCATCAAAAAAATCTGTTTTTATATAGCTATTTTCATTTTTGGAATTAATTTTAAAAGCAGAAAAAATCTTCCATTTATTTTCAAAATACAAGGTATCAAAAGTAAAGGTGGGTACCTGCATATAGTGCTCCGCGCTTAAGAATTTATCCAATTCTGAAAGCATTACATCATCACCCGTATCCTTACCGTAAATTACAATATTACGGTTATAGCCTCCCCTTGTGGAATCGGCGGAGGTATAAAGGGTGCCATAGCGGTTTACACTTCCCTCAAAAAGGTGGGTGCGATAATAGCTTGCAGATTTTTTTTGCGAACTTACAACAGGAAGATTTATATTTGTGTTTGGAATACTAAGCCAACCAAAAATATCTGAATTGGTTTGGTACAGCTTACCGAATTTATAAAGCATATCCTCGGGAAGCTTGTTCCAGCTTTGTCCGTACAAGCCCCTTATTTGATCATAAACCGAATTGCGTTGCATTGGCTGAAACAAACGGTCATAACCAAAATAAGAAGCCAAAAGAACCGCCAACACAAGAATAATAGATATTATTGCTTTTATTAAAGGTCGAGTCTTTTTGGGTTTTACCTCTTCCTCCTCCAACTCATCAATTAAAAATCCACCTAAATCGAATTTGGATTCGGTACCGGTTTCGGGTTGCTCCAGCACAGCATACTTCGGAGCTTCAGATTCTGTATTTTCTTTTAAACTGCTATCTTGATTTAGCTCTTCACTTTTTGGCTCTTCGGTATGATTATTACTGTTTTCATCCATTACGGGTAGAATTATGTCATCTGCCTCATCAGGAGTAGCTACGGCAATTTCATCCTCGGTATGCAATGAAGATGTATCCATATTATCCTCGGGAATTATTTGTACAGCTTCATTCTGAACAACAGCGCTTTCTGAAGGCTGTTCATACAGCGGAGGCCGGATATCATCCTGAGGCTTATCGGTTATCTCCTGTTCTTCAGCTTTTTGTAAATTGTTTTCAGAATTATTCAAGGGTGGAATAGTGCTATTAAATTCCTTGGTCTTTTTTGCCGCAAAAAGCTTTAAATAGGGGCAAACCAATTCAGCAACCATATTATGCCTAAGCTCCCTGTCTGAGGTAAGCATTATGATTGTCTGATCATTGTTTTCTAAAACGCAACCACCCATATTGCCTTTTGCATCCACCAAAGGCAAAGCACTTTCAGGAAGAAGAACATCATTTTGAGAATTTATACCAAAGCTCTGCACATCTACTTTATGCAGCTTGTAACCGGTTGCCTTAGCAATAATTTTAGGAATATAAAGCTTATCTAAAGGATTAAAGCTACCTACAGTAATTATGGCTCTGCTGCGAACAACACTTTTTGAAAGCGCGGTTAAAAACTCAGTATGGCTTTTAACCGGTATGCTTAAAAAGCGAGCATTTACACTTCCACATAATTCAAATTCCATTTTGAAATCTGTAGGCTGATTCAAATATATGACTTCCAAGGTAAGATCCGGAACCATAATTCTTCTCCTTTATAAATTCTTAAACGATTTTGACGGGTATTTTCCCTCATCTTAATTATCTGCGGCAGAAGTAGTGGTTGTATCCGAAGAGGGTGTAACCGGTGTAGAGGTAGTAGTTGTAGGCGTAGAAGTTGTAGCAGCGGGTGCCGATGTGGTTGTCTGAGATGAAGTTGTTGTAGAAGTTGTTGTGGTGTTTGAAGGTGTTGTATCCGAGGAATTTTGAGGAATCACCACGGCAGGACGACTTGAAGTTTCGCCCTGAGTTGAGGTGGTTGTACCTGCATTAAATCCCGAAACAGCTTCATCGCTGCTTGATGATGCATCACTTTGAACATCTGAAGCATCAGACTGAACCTCATCTTCCGATGTTACTGTAGAGCTACTGCTGATAACAGGCTTTTTACCGCCCTTTATATCATACCAGATTTGAGGATAAATAGGATTGGGATTAACCTCTGCAGAGCCGGTATAGTTAATATTTGTTTCACCGTCACGAATACGGCGTGCCATAACAACCAATCTAGCCTCTTCAAACTCATAAGTGCAGGTGGAAAGAGTTATTATTTCATCCGTACCCAAAACATCCACACCAGTATTGATAATACTGCGTTTTTTAACATCATCAATAAAGCTTAAAAAGCTTTCTTCGTTTTCAAAGCTTCTGTTGCGGTAATTAAACACCTCACCATTATCATGTGATTCAATGGTATTAGTTATAAATACTGCAAAAACCTTATATTTGCCCTCACGGTAAAGGGTTGTAAAATCTATAATAGGATTCTTTTTGTAGAAAGAAATATCGGTGTATTTTTTAAGGGGGCCAAACATTGTGCCGTCCTTCATATGGTGACCGTAAATAACCACATTCTGGCTGTTGCTTTCACGACCGATATGAGCATCCTTATCAATAAACAGTGCACCATAACGACTGCTTTGCTTGTTCATATCATGGGTAACATAGAAATCATTATCCTTTGTTTGATAAACAGGATTGTTTATATTTGTACCATCAATGCTAATCCATGCCTTAATATCTCTGTTCTGCTCTAACAGACTTTCAAAACCAATGAAAATTCCATTTTCATTTTTCTTCATACTGTTTTCATCATCCCATACCCCGGCGGCAGAGGAAATTTGTTCCTGAGCGTTCCAGCCCTCAACAAAATAATTAACAAGATAAATCATTGTACCGATAAGCACCAAAAATGCGATTATGAAAACAGTCTTTCGGATTTTTTCGGAAACGGGATCGGCTTTACAAGGGAAAAGAGATGCAAAAAATCCGCGTTTTTTTGTTGTATCAGGTTTAACAGCTGCTTTAGGCTGATCAGCTTCTTCATCCTGTAACCTTTCTCCACCCTCATCAGCATTTTCGTTGTTTTTGAAAAAATCTGCTATATTGCCTACTTTATAATAATCATTGTTATCTTCACTATTATCTTCTTCATCCTCAAAAATAAAGTTGATAGAATCATCTTCAATCTCTAGCTTTTCGGGGATTTCTTCAGGCGATTCATCCTCAACAATACTGAACATATCCAAAAGCTCTTCTTCACTATAAATCTGAGCGAAATTATTTTTGGAATCTTTTTCTGATTTTTTTGAGGATAAAATTGAATTTTTGGGGTCTTCGTATCCCTCTATAACCTTTATTGATGCGCCAAAATCCGTACCAAAGGAAATTAAATCTTCACAGTCCTCCAAGTAGCGTCTTACCATATCCAAAGCGGTGGAGGTTGCCAGAGTACGGGTGGTGTCACGACTGGTACCACGAGACATTATTTTACGCACATAAACCTTTTTAGTGTCAGCAAGGGCAATATAAACAAGTCCCGAAGGCTTGCCCTCGCTTTGTCCCGGTCCTGCAACGCCTGTAATACCAATACCAATATCTGCGCCACACATAGCACGAATTCCCATTGCCATCTGAGCCGCAACCTCTCCAGAAACTGCACCCTGTTCTTCTATAACACTAGGATCAACACCCAGAGCCTGAATTTTAACATAATTTGCATAGGCGGTTACACCCATTTCAAAAACTTCACTGGAACCGGGAATTTCAGTAATTCTTTCCGAAAGCATACCGGCGGTACAGGATTCAGCAGTAGCAAGCTTTTTGTTCTTGCTTTTTAATAAACTTACTACCTTTTGTTGAAGGTTATCTACATCAACGCCATACACATGATTACCAAAAAGCTTTTTGATTTTTTCTACAACAGGATTACAAAGCTCTTTTGCGGTAGTTATGTTCTGCGCCGAAGCAGTAACCCTGATATCTACTTCGCCTGTTTTTGCATAGGTAGCAACGGTAGGATTTTTACCATTTAACAACTCGCCGCATAACTCTGCAGCTACCGACTCACCCACACCAAAAAGACGGATATTGTGAGAAATTATAGTACTGTTACTGTATTTTCTAAGCAAGGGGAAAACCTTATTATTAAACATAGGCACAAGCTCAGAGGGTGGTCCCGGCAAAAGGAGAACTGCGCCATTAGGAACCTCCAAAAAAAGACCGGGAGCAGTTCCATGGTCATTCTCCAGAACAGTTGAACCCTTAATTACCAAAGCCTGCTTTTTGTTGTTAGCGCTCATACGCCTTCCTACGCGGTTAAAGTATGCCTCAATTCGTTTAAGACTTTCCTCATGATTAACCAAAGGAAGATTCAAAACCTTTGCAACTATTTCTTTAGTTATATCATCATCGGTGGGACCGAGTCCACCGCTTAAAACAACAATATTACTGCGTGATAACGAAACCGATATCTGCCTTTCTAGCCGCTCGGCATTATCACCAACTACCGACTGACTGAACAGATTAAAGCCCAGTTCTGCCAATCTTTCAGACAAAAACTTTGCATTGGTGTTTAAAATATCACCAAGCAATAATTCTGTGCCAACGCAAATAATTTCAACATTCATTTTAAAATACTCCTCTATTCAATGACCTCATAAACCGTATTTTCTACCGCTTGTGCAATAAGAGGTTCAAAATCAAAAAGTGCTTCTGCCTGCTCACACTGTTCGGGTGTGGGGCGGGTTCTGGGATGCTTGGGGGTAAATACCGTACAGCAATCCTCATATGGCTCAATAGAAATTTCAAAGGTATCTATCTTGCGGGAAATTTCAACAATTTCATCCTTATCCATACCAATAAGGGGACGGAATACAGGCATATTTACTACAATATCGGTGGTAACCAATGCGGGCAAAGTCTGACTTGCCACCTGACCTACACTCTCACCCGTAATAAGAGCAAGGCTTTTTCTTTTTTGTGCAAGCCGCTCACTTATACGCATCATCATCCGACGCATTATAAGTGTAAAGTATTCCTCGGGGCAGTTATCTGCAATGGTTTGCTGAAGCTCAGTAAAGGGAACTATACCCATACGGATAGGTCCACTATAGCTCGCAACACGACTTAAAAGCTTTTTAACCTTTTGCTCAGCTCTAAGACTTGTATAAGGCGGACTTGCAAAATGAATTGCATCCAGCTCTATACCTCTTTTTGCCATCATCCAAGCCGCTACGGGACTATCTATACCACCTGAAATAAGTATTGATGCCCTGCCGCCTGTTCCAACCGGCATACCGCCCGCACCGTGTATCTGACCGGCGCGAATAAATGCCCATTTATCGCGGATTTCGACCGTAACAACAATTTCTGGATTATGAACATCAACCTTAAGGTGATGATTGTTTTTAAGAAGCTCACCGCCGACTAAACGGGATATTTCAGGTGAGGTAAGAGGGAATTTTTTATCAGCGCGCTTGGCCTCCACCTTAAAGGTTTTTACGCCCTTCATGGTTTCTTTAAGATATGGTACGCACTGCTTTAAAATCTCGTCCATATCCTTTGAAACGGCAGCGGCGCGACAAAATGCGGCAATGCCAAAAACCTTTTTGATTTTTAAAAGTGCCTCCTCAAAGGGGTAATCCTCCTCCATAGGCTCAATTGTAATTGTTGACTGAGCGCGGGTGATTTGGGTAGCGCCCAAACCATTGATTGCCGTTTTTATGTTTTTAATAAGTGCATTTTCAAAATTCATACGGTTAAGACCCTTAAGAGCCAATTCGCCGTTTTTTATAAGAATAATTTCTTTCATAGTATCTCCCTAAAGCTTTGATTTTCTAAGATTTAATGCCAATTTTAAGGCATCAATTAATTTATCAATATCTGAAACAGAGGTTTCGCCGTTAAAGCTAAGTCTTATTGCGCTATCCACCAAAGCTTGCTTTAATCCCATAGCGCGAAGAACATAACTACCCTTGCCTTTACTGCAGGCGCTTCCGCTTGAAACGCAGATGCCATATCGCTCCAGATGATGGAGCACCGTTTCAGAGCGATAGCCCGAAAAAGAAAAATTAAGTATGTAAGGACTTGCGTTTTCGGGGGAATTTACAACCACATTTTCAAAGGCATTTAATTTTTCAATACAGTAGTTTTTAATCTTTAAAACTTTATCTGCCGTGGACTTTAAATCGGGTAATGCTTTCACAGCCGCTCCAAATCCTGCAATGGCGGGCACTGCCTCGGTGCCGGAGCGAAGACCTTTTTCTTGCCCTCCGCCTAAAATAAATGCAGGAAGCCGTACCCCTTTTTTTATAAACAAGGCGCCCGCGCCCTTTATTCCGTGAATTTTATGGGCGCTGAGTGAAATAAGGTCTGCACCCAATTGATTTGCATTTATTTTCAGCTTTCCAAATGCCTGCACGCAGTCAATATGAACAAGCGCCTTGCTACCCTTTTTTTGGCAGATGCTTTTGATTTTTTCTACCGGAAGAATAGAGCCAACCTCATTATTAACATACATTACAGATACTAAAACAGTATCCTCACGAACCGCCTTTTCAATATCCTCTGCCAAAATATTGCCCTTTTCATCAGGCGAAAGCCTTGTTATTTCATAGCCATTTTTTTCCAAAGCATCCATAGGCTCCAAAACCGAAGGATGTTCAATTGCGGTGGTGACTATATGCTTGCCACTGCGACTAAGCAACTCTGCCGCGCCAAATATGGCTGTATTATTACTTTCACTACCGCAGGATGTGAAAAACACCTCATCCTCACGGCAGGAAAGCGCCCTTGCTATTGCAAGCCTTGCATCGGTTACAATATCCTCTGCCTGCATTCCAAATTCATAAAGTGATGACGGATTGCCGTAGCAGTTTTCCATAGCGTTAAGTGTTGCCGCCACAGCCTCCTTACAAGGTTTTGTGGTGGCGCTGTTATCTAAATAAACAAACTGTTCCAAGCGCATACCTCTCATAATACAAATATTCTATTTTAGTATATCACACATAACATAAATAAACAAGATTTAATTTAAAAAATTTAAGATTTTTTAACACATAAAAAATAAAAAATTCTCATCATCAAAGACAAGAATTTTTTATAATCTCAGTATTAAAATTTTACTTCTGAGTTTTAAGCCATGTATTCATAACAATTTTTACAGGAAGTATTTTATTTAATACATATAGTATTTTATTTTGCCCCCCAATAATAGAAACCATTCTACCCTTTTTCATTGCCTTAAGTCCTTGGGTTGCAACCCTTTCGGTGGTTTGCATAAAGGTATACTTTGTTACCGCCTTTGGATTTTTAGTTTTGGTGGCGGTAGCAAAAAAGGGAGTATCCACCCAGCCGGGGCAAAGGGCGGTTACGGTTATTCCGCGGGGTTTAAGCTCTACAGACAATGCCCTTGAATAATTAAGCACAAACACCTTGCTTGCGGCATAAACCGCCATAAGCGGCAAAGGCTGGAAGGATGATATAGAGCAAACCTGAAGAATTTTTGAATCCCTTTTCATAAAGGGAATAACAACATTTGTAACACCTACCAAAGCGCGACAGTTAAGGTCTATCATACCCAGTGCCTCGGCATTTTCAATATCTTCATAATTACCAAATTTGCCGTAACCCGCACAGTTTATAAGCACGCCTACCTCTTTACCCTCATTTTTAAGCATTTCTTCCAATGCATTAATGCTTTCTGTTTTTGTTAAATCAAGTGCAACCGCTCTTAATGGAATATCGGTTTTACTTTTTAGCTCCTCCAAAAGTTTTTCTCTGCGAGCAACAGCCCATATTTCATCTACATCAAATGCATAATTTTTAAGCTGTTTTACAAACTCCGAGCCTATACCCGATGAAGCACCCGTTATTATTGCAATAGACATTTAAATCTCCTCCTTTTATTAGATTCTACCACATTATTTTAATATTTTCAATTAAACTGTTCTTTTTTAAAAATTACGGCATAAAATTTAATAACACAAAATAACCGTAAAACGAGGGAATACTATGACAATGAATTTATATGTACCGGAAGGCAGACGGATAAACAACGCTGAAAACCGCAAATGGTTGTCCACTCCCCTTGCCCTTACCGAAGCAAAATCAAAAGAAATAATACTTGAAGCAACCGCTTTAATGTGTGATTCCCAGCACAACCTTATAGTTGATTTAGGATGTATGAAGGGTGTTATAAAAAGAAATGACGGCGCTGTTGGAATTGAGGAAGGTAGAGTGCGTGATATTGCACTTATTTCACGGGTAGGCAAACCCGTTTGCTTTACCGTTGAACAAATCAAAACCGATTCATCGGGCAAATTTTATGCCGAGCTTTCCAGAAAAAGGGCGCAGGAAAAATGTATTTTGGAGCATCTTAGTCTTAAAGCGCCCGGCCATATATTGGATGTAAAAATAACACATCTTGAAAGCTTTGGCGCCTTTTGTGATGTAGGCTGCGGCATTATAGGCCTGCTCCCCATTGATGCCATTTCGGTTTCGCGAATTTCCCACCCTGCAGACCGTTTTGCCATTGGCGACGATATAAAGGCGGTTATAAAATCCATTGATGCCGATTCAAGAATAACCCTTTCGCACAAAGAGCTACTTGGAAGCTGGGAAGAAAACGCGGCTGATTTTTGTGAGGGTCAGACGGTAACGGGAATAATACGCTCTGTGGAAAGCTATGGCGTTTTTGTAGAGCTCACCCCTAATTTAGCCGGTCTTGCGGAGCCAAAGGCGGGTGCCGCAGTTGGTATGAAGGCAAGCGTTTACATAAAAAGCATTATCCCTGAGAAAATGAAGGTTAAACTGATTATTATTGACAGCTTTGAGGGAGAATATTCACTACCTGCAAAATATTATATAACCAATGAAAAAATTAATTATTGGCGCTATTCACCCGAAAACTCGGTTAAAAATATTTATACCGACTTTTTAAATCAATAAAAGCTCAGCATCGACAACCGTTTTAAACAAATCCTGCGGCAGTAACGATTTATAATAATTAATAATTATAGTTTGCCGAAAGGATGATAGGATTGAAAAATACCACTGCAGAGCTTATTAAAAACAAAACGCTTAAAAATGATAATACCGTTGGGGTGCTGTTGCATATAGTAACCGCGCTGTGCGGATTTTTATTTGCCAACGCGCCAATTATGAAAAATCTACTTCCATTTGGGGCCGCATTTACGGGTGGAGTAAAGCGAAAATATTTAGCCGCCGCCTCTGCCGGAACCGCCTTAGGGTACATATTCAACCTTACAAACGGCGGATTTCAATATGCGGCCTCAGTTTTTGCCATAACAACCATTAGAGTAATTTTGGGTAGCGAAAAATTCAGCCGCTCGCCGCTTTTTGCAGGATGCCTTTCATTCTTTGCGGCGGGAATTATACGGCTTGCCGTAAGCACATCATACGGTGGCAGTCTGATCACCGCCTTTACAGAGGCGGCCTTGGCTGGTAGCGCCGCTTACTTTGTATCAATTGTATTTTATATTTCTCCCACCGAAAAAAGCGGCACAGATATTAAAGAAACCACCGCTCTTTCATTTTTTGCGGCAATACTGTTGCTAGCTCTTTCAAAATACAGCCTGCTTGGACTTTCGCCGGGAAGGATTATGGCTGTTTCGGTAATTCTTGCCACCGCCCGATACGGACAAGCCGCCTATGGAGCAGTAAGCGGTGCCATTATAAGCTTTGTTCTTGCAATTGCGGGCAGTGAGTATTTTATAGGCTCTGTTACCTTTGCATTCTCAGGACTGATTTGCGGAATTTTTTCGGCTCTTGGCGCATTTGGTATGGTAATTTCTTATATTTCAACAACACTGATTTCCACTCTGATAATAGGCGAAACTGACCTTATTTCGGTAATGTTTTTTGAGGCTGTAATAGGTTCGGGTATTTTTTTAATACTGCCAAAATCCTTGGTTGGCTACATCGGTGGCTTGCTTGCCCCCACCACTGAAATTTCCCGTCTTGACAGTGTAAAAGGCTCACTTATTATGCGTCTTGAATTTGCAAGCGGCGCCCTTAAGGACATATATGAAACGGTTGAGGATGTTGCAGGTAAGCTTGGCAAGATAAATTGTCCCGACTTTGATAAAACCCTTAATAAAATTGAAGATGAGGTGTGCGGCGGTTGCAGTTTAAGGCGGCATTGCTGGGAAACAGCAAGGGAAATAACCGCAACCGATGCTCTTGCAACCTGGAACAGGACACGCTCTGCCCGCAAAAATGATGAAAATAATAATTCCGAATTTCACTGCTTAAGGGCAGAAAAATTTGAGACATCGGTAAAAAATCACTGTGCCGAATATGAGAGTAAAAAATCTGCTGAATTAAGGCTCAAAGAGGTTAGAAATGTTATAAACGACCAATTTGACGGTATTTCCCGTATGCTAAATGACCTCTCTGAGGAATTTAAATATGATGTTCGTCATGATAGCAAGGCGGCAGAAAACATTATTTTATCCCTTAAAAATTTGGGTTACCACGCCGTTAGCTGTGTTGCCGCCAATGATAAATTCGGGCGAATTTCTGCTGACATTCACATTAAGGGGGTTGCCGACCTACCCATAAATAAAATGGATATTGTAAGGAATTTATCACTTGCGGTTGGCAGAGATTTTGACACACCTACCGTAAGCACAGGCGGTGACCAAGCCTTTATATTTATAACCGAGCGGCCCTGCTACAAAATAGAAATCGGACTTTCACAAATTCCCGAGGAGCAAGGGAGGCTATGCGGTGATTCTGCCAAATATTTTACCGACGGTCGCGGTCGGTTTATTATGTTAATTTCAGACGGAATGGGAACGGGCGGCAGAGCGGCGGTGGATTCAGCTATGGTTTCGGGGTTGTTCAGCCGTATGCTCCGTAGCGGCTTTGGGTATGATTGCTCGCTTAAAATTATTAACTCTTCTATGATTTTTAAATCCACTGATGAATCTCTTGCCACCGTTGATATTGCCGCCATTGACCTGTTTAACGGCGAGTGTGAATTATTTAAGGCGGGCGCCGCCCCAACCTTTGTAAGAAGAAATGGAAGGGTTGGAAAGGCAGAAAGCACCTCCCTGCCCCCCGGAATACTAAGAAATGTTGTTTTTGACAAGGCAAAGCTTAATTTAAAGGGTGAGGATATTGTTGTAATGGTTTCGGATGGCGCCACAACAGAGGGTACAGACTGGATATGCAAAATAATAGCAGAGTGGACCATAGGCTCAGCACAGCAATTGGCAGACGAAATCGCCTTTGCCGCCCGCAGGCGAAGAAACGACGGTCACAACGATGACATAACCGTTTTGGTTGGAATATTAAAATCCAACAAACGATAATTATGAGAGTGCTGTGAAAAAAATATTTTTTCACAGCACTATTTTTATTCCCCTTTCCTCCATTGACAAAGAAAATAATCTATGTTATGCTAAAAACGACGGTTTTCTTTAAAAATTATATTTTGGGGGCTTTGCCAATGAAGGATATTGTTCTTAACAAGCACGCCTTTCACTTTGAACCTTTTTCATACCCTGACGGTGCCGAATTTGAAAACTTAAAGTCTGACAAAAGCTATAAATTCATAATTCTTCAAAATGGTACTGCAGAAATAAAAACCGAAAAAAACCATATTTTAGCAAATGTTGATGAAATGGCATTTATACCGCCGGAAATTCCACACACCCTGCATTTTTCTGCCAACTCCAAGGGAATTATGCTTAAATTTATGTACTGGCCCGATGTAGAGGATTTTATTTTTCCAACACAAAAAATTGCAATTGATGATACCTTAAGGTCATTTATTGATTTGCTTCCGATTTTTGAGGATAAGGTTGACAGCAACTATATATGGCGGGCATACCAGTTTTTAGATGAAGTGCAAAATTACCTTTTTGAAAACAATTCAAAAAACACAAAAAAAATACAAAAAGCCATAAACTTTATGCGCGAAAATGATGTTTATTCTATTCCACAACTAGCACAGATGTGTAATATGAGCGAATGTAGATTTTACTCGGTATTTAATGAGATTGTAGGTATGACTCCCGTAAAAATGAAGCATAAAATTCAAACCTCGAAGGCAGAGTTTTTGCTACTGACCACTGCCCTTTCCATTGATGAGGTTGCTCACAATGTTGGCTTTGAATCCACTGCACATTTCAGAAAAATTTTTAAAGAGCATTTTGGCTATTCCCCAAAAGAAGTACGAAAACGCCCCAACAAAGAAACCCTTAACTTCTTATGACTTTTTTCATATTTTAAAAGGATTTTGTTATAGTAATATAATTTCTGTTACAGTATAATCTTTTCCAAGAGGTGAGTGCAATGAATAAAACTTTAAAATTTAAGTCCCCGGCAACCTACTTTGAGGAAAGCATACTTCTTGGTAACGGCTTTATGGGTGCCGCAGTGTATGGCGGCACCGATGTTGACCGATACAGTATGAACGAATCCACCCTTTGGAGCGGATATCCCGATTATTCACCTAATCCTAACGGTCCCAAGGTACTGAAAAAGGCCAGGGAACTAATAGCTGACGGCAAGTATCTTGAAGCCGCCGAGCAAATTGAGCAAGGCTTTACAGGTCACTTTAGCCAATCCTATCTTCCACTTTGCAGTATTTATATTGAAACAGGTGTAAAGGAATTTGATTCTTATTCCCGCACATTAGATATGGAAAATGGAATATGTAAGGTTGAATATTTGAGCAAAGATGCTTTTGTATCAAGAGAGAGCTTTATCAGTAATCCTGATAGAGTTATGGTTGTTAAAATAAAACAAAAAGGTATTCCCATTACGCAGATATACATAAAATCCGAGCTTCAGTGCAGTATTACAACCGATGAATCGTCTATTATTCTGCGCGGAACCGCACCCTGCTATGACCACCCTGTAGGTTGGCGCAGATTTGAAAACAAACGCCCAACATATTATGAGGCCGATTCCAAAAAAGGTATGAAATACAAGGGTATTTTAAAGGTAGAATGTAACGGTACACTTCGCTTTAATGGTGACTATATGGAGCTTATAGACACTACCGAGGCAACCCTGTATTTTGCGGCTTGTACATCCTTTAATGGATTTAATAAGCACCCATATTCAGAGGGATTGGATGTTGAAAATCGTTGCAACAACTATATATTTTCGGCTATTTCCAAGTCTTACGAAACATTAAAATCAGCGCATATCAGAGATTTCAGTTACCTTTTTAACCGCACCGATTTCACCCTTTGTGATAATACAACCACTTTACCTACAGATGCGGTTTTAAAGGAACACAAAAGTAACGCTTTATATGAGCTTTTGTTCAATTTTGGTAAATATCTTACAATTTCCGCCTCCAGAAAAGGCGGTCAGCCTATGCATCTGCAGGGCATTTGGAATGAGCAGCTCGACCCTCCCTGGAACAGCAATTACACCATAAACATTAATACCCAAATGAACTATTTACCCACTATGGCGCTTAACCTTGCCGAATGCTTTGACCCGTATGTAACTCTTGCAACGGAGCTTGCGGTAGAGGGAAGAAAAATAGCCAAAGAATGGTATGGGGTTGACGGTGTTATTTCTCACCATAACACCGATATATGGCGAATGGCAAATCCCGTAGGAAGTGGGTGTAAAGGTTCACAATTCTGGGCATTTTTTAATACCTCCTTTGGCTGGATTCTTTGGGGTCTTTCGGAAAAATTCCGTTTGGAGAAGGATATGGATTATCTTCAAAACACCCTTTATCCCCTGCTTACCGAATGCGCCGAAACATACATCTCACTTTTTTGTGAGGATGAAAATGGTAATCTATTTATTTCGCCTGCTACATCACCTGAAAACATATTTGTTTTACCCAACGGTGAGGTTTCGGCAGTTACAAAATACTCCGCTATAAATAACGCAATTTGCCGTGATACACTAAAAGCAGCGGCAGAATTTGCACTGATTTTAAACAAGAATGATGCCGCAGAGCGCTACACAGAATATGCAAATCGCGTTATACCGTATGAAATTTCATCCGACGGCAGAATAATGGAGTGGGATACCGAATATCCGGAGGCCGAAATACAGCACCGCCATGTATCACACCTTTACGGACTGCATCCCGCAAGAGAAATTAATCCCACTTTAACCCCTGAGCTTACCGATGCCGCTAAAAAGAGTCTGGATGTAAGGGGCGATGCAGGTACCGGCTGGTGCATAGCCTGGAAGGCGAATATGTGGGCAAGATTATTTGACGGTAATCGCGCATTAAAGCTTCTTGATAACCAACTGGAGTATGTTGACCCATCAGAAGAAATTAATTATTCAAAGGGCGGCACCTACCCCAATATGCTTTGCGCTCATCCCCCATTTCAGATTGACGGAAATTTTGGTGCAACCTCTGCCATAATTGAAATGATAGTACAGTGCAATGGTAACAATATTCATATTCTTCCTGCCTTGCCCGACAAATGGCAAAGCGGCGAAATAAAGGGTATTTGCATTACAGATGGGGCGACTATTGATATTAAATGGCAAAACAGAATTGCTACAGATGTAAAAATCCACCCCGAAGCAAAAGCTGATAATTATAATTTAATTTATTAGGTTTAAAGGAATGTAAAAACACTATACAAACTATTGTTTAAACGCCAAAAAGCCCCCCTTGACCGGGAAGGCTTATAACCTGCAATTTATTGAATAAATATATTTACTAACATAAAAGCTGCAATAAAAGTGCAAAACACTTTTATTGCAGCTTTTTTATAGCTATTACTCTACCTGAATAATATCCATATTAAGCAGTGTTACCTTTGCAATCAATCTCCTCATTATTTAAATCTGCGTTTTTTTCGATTATTGATTTTTGGAAAACAAGCCGTCTAATTTTTATACTAGGCGGTCTTAAAGCAGAGGAGGAGTATCTGAACACGCCTGAAATAGCATTATTTCGGCGTTTTTCGGATTGCTGATGTCGGCAGGCGACAGCCTCGCCGCCATCATCGCACGCGAGAGCCACCAGAAATTCTGCATATTTCAGGTCGCAGAATTTTGAAGGAGTGGATTTTCGCATATGCAAGGCAAAAGCACAGTAAATCCTAACGGATTTACGAGCATTTTAACATAGCAGAGGCGGAAATTTGCACGTCAAAAT
>JAGAOS010000044.1 GCA_017623575.1 Clostridia bacterium | reverse complement strand
TCGGCGGATTTTTGATTTTGTACTATTCATTCTTCATTATTCAATATTCATCATTCATTAAAACGGATTTCCGTAATGAATAATGAATGATGAAATCGCTTCGCTGATGAATAATGAATAATTTTAAAATCTAACCAAAAAATATTGTGTATAACTAACTTTAAAGTAATTAAATTTAAAGTTAATTAAATACTTTTTTAGTTTGATTAACAAAACATATAGTAACCAAAGGATATATACTGTTTTTGACTGCAAAAAAACCAGTATTTATGCGGGTTTTCGGTTGATTACTATAACGCTACTCCGACCAAAATCGGAAATCCGCTGATGAAAATCGGCGGATTTTTGATTTTCTACTATTCATTTTTCATTATTCAATATTCATCATTCATTAAAACGGATTTCCGTAATTAACAATGAATGAAGAAGTTCGGTGTCTGCTTCGTTTGTTAAAACAGCCTTACACCCACAAATAAAATGGACGCGGGGTAAAAGCTACGCCACATCCACAAACCTATTCGTAATAAAACCGGTCCGCGACCGGTGGATGCGGGGTAAGGACTACGCCGCATCCATTTTGCTTATTAGTAATTAAAAGCTACTTTGATAGTTCCTCTGACCTTTTTATTGCCGCTGAAATTATTTTTGAAACGGCATTGTCAAAATCTAAAGAATCCATTGTTTTTAGTCCTGCCTCGGTGGTACCGCCCGGAGAGGCTACCGCCTTTATAAGCTCGTCGGCGGTGCGGTCACTTTCAAGCATCATTTTAGCGGTGCCAAGCATAGTGCCAAGCACCAATTTTTCGGCATTTTCTTTGCTTAAACCCTGAGCTACACCTTCATTTATAATCTCCCTTGCAAATCGCATAAAAAAGGCGGGAGAACTGCCTGAAATACCTGTAACGGCATCAATCTGCTCCTCGGGCAGAACTGCCGTAACCCCCGATGAAGAAAATATTTTTTCGCAAAAGGCAAGGTCGTCATTTTCTATTCCATTGCCTGTGGCAATGGCGGTAGCGCCTGCCGAATACATAAGCGGGGTGTTGGGCATTACGCGTATGATTTTTTTGCCGCCCCCCAATGCGGTGTTGATTTTTTCTATTTTTACACCTGCAACGGGAGAAATTATTAAAGTATTCTGCTTTATACAGCCGTTAAGCTCCCCTAAAACCGACATTAATATCTGCGGCTTTACGGTAAGAAACAGCACATCTGCCAATTTTGCAAGCTCAGTTAAGCCTTCTGCCGCAAAAGCTCCTTTTAAAACAAATTCATTAAGCTTTTGGGGGGCAGGGTCATACAAAACAAGGTCTTTTTCGCTGAAAATACCACCCTTAACGGCTCCGTTTATTATGGCATTGGCAATATTGCCAACCCCTATAAAACCAATTTTTTTCATTTTAATCATCCTTTTGTTATTTAACGGTCAGGGTGATTGTTATACCCTTGTAGGCAACACCCTTTGGCACATCCTGAGAAACAACAATATAAGCTGAAGCGCCTGCATCGGTTATGGATGAAATTTCATTGCCATTTTCTGCTTTGAAGACAAAGCTGATGTCGGATGAAATGGCTTTTGCCTCGGCAACGGTTTTGCCGCTGTAATCGGGAACCTCTATTTCCTCACCCGAAACGGTAATAACAACCGTACTTTCATAGCCTGTGCCGCTGTTATCCTTAAAGGAAGCATCGGTTACGGTGCCGGGAGCATCGTCAGATAAGAAAAAGCTGTACTCAATATTACTAAAGCCTTCTGACATTAGCTTTTCTGCGGCAAGACGCATCTCCATACCTGTAACATCGGGCAGCTCTACCTCGGGAGCCTTGGGTCCCTTGCAAACCACAACATCAATTTTACTGCCCTTTTGCACCATTCCGCCGCTTTTTAAGCTTTGAGCCATAACATAATCTACGGGGTAATCGTTAGAATAGTCATAATATACCTCACCCAGCAACAGATTATTGTCGTTAAGTATGGCTTTTGCCTGAAGCAGGGTGTAGCCTGCAAGGTCGGGACATTCTACTGAATTGGGGTCAATTGATTGGGTGTTGCCCGTATTGTTTGGCTTGGATGAGGATGGCGCCTTACTGCTGTAGCCGCCAAAATCATATCTTGAATTGTTGGTGGGGGTTTCTACACCGCTACCGTAATACCATATTTCGCTTGAGGTTGCATTTGATGATGTATTATTGGAATTTTGGGGGGTTGGCAAAAACATTATAACCAAAAATACTATAAGACCAACAAGAATAACAGCCGGAATGGTTATCCATAGCCAAAGAAGGCCTATCTTTTCTTTTGCCTCACCATCTGCTGAAGCTTTAGCCGATTTTTTATCTTTTGCTTTTTTATTGGTTTTTGATGCCAATTTATCGTATATTCCTTGGAAAAATCCCAATATATTTGCCCATATTATAATGCCGGAACGCCTTCTTTTTACCTTTTTGGCAGAAAGCTCATCTAAAAAGGCGGTTTCGGTTTCGGTTCTTTTTTCAAGCTGCCAGTTGAGGGCATTAAGCAAGGCGGTGTTAATATTTTTAGGTATGCTTTTATTTTTTTTATGGGGAGAAGCAAGATTTTCACCGCCACTGCGCAAAAAGCTTATGGCGGGTATAGTACCTGTAAGCAGGCGGTAAAGAATTGCCGCTACCGAATAAACATCAGATGCGGGAAAAGCCTTTGCCTCATCATCAAACAGCTCGGGCGCCGCATATGAGGGATTAAGCACCTCTACACGGTAATCAAGGTCGGTAATAAAATCGTAAAAGCTGCATCCAATACCAAAAAGCTTTACATCACCGTTTTTAAGAATGTAAAGCGTTTCGGGGGATATTGCGCCGTAAACTATGCCTGAATTATGTACTGCCTTGAGCCCTTTAAGCAGCTTTTCGGCTATTTTAAGGGCGTTTCCTTCGCTTATTTTTATACCCGAATTAATTAAGGTTTTAAGGCTTTCACCCTCAAAATAATCGGTAACAAGGTAGCCTATGGAGTTTTCTGCAAAGGTATCCACAGTGCGGGGCAGTATATCATTTACGCCAATGGTGGCTGTGGTTTTAGAGTAGCTTAAAAACTTTTGCGAAAGCTCGGTGGCGGTGATTTTGTGGGTAAACTTGGCTATTTTTTCGCCGCAAAATTCACGCACAAATACCTTTTTGTTAAGCTCCTCATCATAGGCGATATAAACAACCGAATCCAAGGATTTTGAAAAAATATTACCAATATAATACCTGCCCTTTAAAATGGTGCCCGCCTCTATTGTGGCTGAATTTTCAGGCAGATTATTTTCAAAGCCGCATTTGGGGCAGATTTTTTCATCCCCCAATGGCTCCATACAGTTAAAGCATCTTTTTTCCATAGATATTACACTTACTCCTCTGATAAATTAATATTCTCTACATCTACACCTCTATGCTCCAGCGCGGTAGAAAATACTATTTGGGTTTCGGTACTGCCAAAGGTTTGAAGCTTGCCTATAAAGCCATCCAAGGCTTCGGTTGTTTCAAAGGCAACCTTAATGAGCATAGAATAATGACCCGTTACACAGTTACATTCCAAAACATTTGGGTGACTGGATATAAATGGATAAAATTCCGGCTTTTGAACGGGCTGAACCTCTAAATTAATAAAAGCGATTATGGGAAATCCAAGCTTTTTATGATTAACCCTTGCGGTATATCCCGTTATAATCCCCTCTTTTTCCAGACGCTCAATGCGGGCGGCAGTTGCAGGGGAAGAAAGAAAAACCTGCTCTGCAAGCTGTTTTAAAGGAACTCGGGCATTTTTTTGTAAAAGTGATATTAACTTTAAATCAATAATATCCACAACAGTAACCATCCTTATAATTTAAATAGAATATAATATATGTACTTTAAATTATAATCTTTTAATACAGCTTTGTCAATATTATGGCGCTTTTTAGCCTAATATTATTAATATTAAAATGAATATTTAATGGATTTACAAAAATTAAAACCTGATAAAACTAAAAATTAATTTATCTTCAAATACAATTGTATATATTTAAATTATATTAATAAATTGCAATTTTGCCTATTGCTTTTTTTTGCAAAAAGGTTTATAATATATAATAGCATTTTATGTGACGGAGGTGAATTGAATATGGAAATGCCTACTTTTACAAAGGAAAAAACCTGTTTTTTTTCAGGACATCGCCCGTATAAATTCGCCTTTGAACCTGAAAAAGAGAAAGAGTTTTTAACCGAGCTTAAAGAAAAAATTGCTAAAACAATCCGCGAGCTTTTTGAAGGCGGCTATGATACCTTCATTTGCGGCGGTATATACGGCTTTGATGTTATGTGCGGCGAGGCTGTTATAGAGCTTAAAAAGGAATTCCCCCATATACGGCTTGTTTGTATGTTGCCCTTTGAAAATCATCATACCGAATACCCTAACGAATGGCAGAACAGATTTTTAAAAATTCTTGATGCCTGCGATTTTATTGATTATATTTCCCCTGTTAAGGTTACCGGCTGTTATTATGACCGCAACCAAAAAATGATAGAGGCATCCTCACATATGATTACATATTTTGATGGTAGAGGCGGCGGTACTGCCCGCGTTGTTGCCTCTGCGCAGTCAGGTAAGCTTAAAATTACCAATCTTTATGAAAACCAACCATTACCCGAAAACATTACATATTTTGTAGGGTATGATAGTAATTACGATTTTAATAATAAATAAAAATATCCGTTTTGGTAAGCCACCGAAACGGATATTTTTCTATCTTTAACTGTTTTTAAATAATTACTTATTGTTTTTTAAATAATCAATATATTCTTCCAAACAATAGCCAAGCTGATTTATTTTTTTAGCGTGCTTTTCGCCAACATAACGGTAATGCCAAGGCTCATAAATAACGCCTGTAATATCCTGCTTTTCCTTAGCGTAACGCATAATAAAGCCGTATTCGGCGGCGTGGGTTTTAAGCCATTGGAACTGTTTTGTATTTTCAAAGGATTCCTCAACCGAATTAAAATCAACCGCAAGACCCAGCTCATGCTCGCTGGTGCCGGGATATGCCGAAATTGTGGCGGCATATTTTTTAACCTGTTCGTCTGACCAATCGGGATGGTTGGCTTTTTGCTTTTTAACCTGATTGTTATAAAGGGTGGTTTGCCTTGCGTTTGTGCGGAAGCTGGAAATAACCAACAGATTAATACCGTCCTTTTCGGCGGCGGCGCACATTGCGTTAAGGTACGAAACGGCGCGGGCATCATAAAGCATACCAACATCGCGGGCGTAGGCAGCCTTGATTTTTTCGGTTCTTACCGTAAATCCGTTTGGAAGGGGGGTTTTAGGGTTAACCAGCTTTAAATTCCAACTGTCAAGTGAATCCCCCGGTGTGGCGTTTGCCGCTGTAGAGTCGGAGGATACCTTGCTTGAAGTGGAGGACGAGCTTTCCTTTTTAGAGGATGAAGACTTATCATCAGAGGTTGCATCCCCCGTTTCATCAGAGGAAGCGGGAAAATCGGATGTAACATCATCCTCTACAGAGGAGCTACCTGCCGAGGCGGTTTGCTCCTTTTCAGGCTCGGTATCCTTGGTTATATAAAGCACAGTCATAACGGTAAGGGCAATGGCAAGCACCACAACCAATGCCGTTAATATTTTTACCCTTGCTTTTAAGCCGTCAATAAGGCGGCGGGTGGCTCTGTCTAATACTGCCATTACACTATTCTCACGCGGATAACGCCGTCAATAGCCTTAAGCTGAGCTTCAAGCTTATCCTTGTCACCGTCATTTACATCAAGCAGAGTATATGCATATTCCTTTTTGGATTTGTTAAGCATATTTTCAATGTTGATGTTGTCCTGACCCATAGTCTGGGTAATCTGGGTAAGAATTGTGGGAACATTTTTGTGAATAATGCAAATGCGGAGCGCACCGCTGCGGGGCATAGAAACATTGGGAAGATTAACAGAATTGGTAATATTACCGTTTTCAATGTAATCAGAAAGCTCCTCAGCCGCCATCTTAGCGCAGTTGTCCTCAGATTCGGGGGTAGATGCGCCAAGGTGAGGAATGGCAATAACGCCATCCTTGCCCAAAACCTCATCGGTGGGGAAGTCGGTAACATAGCAGGCTACCTTGCCGTTATCAAGTGCGGCAAGAATATCGGCAGAATCTACCAGATCAGCACGGGCGAAGTTAAGAATACGAACTCCGTCCTTCATAGTTGCAATAGCGGCAGAATTAATAAAGCCTTTGGTTTCGGGTGTGAGGGGAACATGGATTGTAATATAATCACAGTTTTCAAAAATTTCTTTAAGGTCCATTGCGTGGATTGCGTTGTGGGTAAGGTTCCAGGCGGCATCAACAGAAAGGTAGGGGTCGTAGCCGTAAACCTTCATACCAAGGTGGTTAGCGGCATTGGCAACGCGAACACCGATTGCGCCAAGACCAATAATACCAAGGCTCTTGCCGCTGATTTCGGGGCCTGCAAATGCGCTTTTGCCCTTTTCAACCATTTTGCCAACCTCTGCGCCGTTGCCCTTTAAGGTGCCTGCCCACTCAATAGCGGGAACAATGCGGCGGGAGGATATTAAAAGACCTGCAATAACAAGCTCCTTAACTGCGTTGGCATTTGCGCCGGGGGTGTTGAATACAACAATACCGCTTTCGCTGCAACGGTCAATCGGAATGTTATTGGTGCCTGCGCCTGCTCTTGCAATGGCAAGAAGGCTCTCCGGGAATTCGGTATCGTGTAATGCTGCCGAACGAACAACCGCGCCAACGGGATTTTCTACTTCATCACCGTAGGTATAGCCGCCCTTATCTAAAACGGCAAGACCTTTTTTGCTGATTTTATTATAGGTTTTTATGTTTTTCATTTTAAACACCATATCTTTCTTTAGTTATAATAAAGGGGCGAAGCCTATGCCCGCCCCGAAAATATTATGCGGAAATTATTTGTTATTCTTTTCAAACTCTGCCATAAACTCAACAAGCTTTTCAACGCCTTCAATGGGCATTGCGTTGTAGATGGATGCGCGCATACCACCAACACTGCGGTGACCTTTAAGGTTTACAAAGCCTGCGGCTTTAGCCTCGGCAACGAATTTTGCATCCAAATCGGTGTCGCCTGTAATAAAGGGAACATTCATAAGTGAGCGATCCTCAGGAACAACTGTACCCTTGAACATTTCGCTGTTATCAAGGAAGTTGTAAAGAATAGCAGCCTTTTTCTCATTATGCTCCTTCATAGCCTCTAAGCTGCCGAACTTGTTAATTATCCACTTAATTACCTTGCCTGCAACATAAATTGTATAGCAGGGTGGGGTGTTGAACATAGAACCGTTTTCAGAATGGGTTTCATAGTTGAACATAGTGGGGGTGAAATCCTTAGCGTTACCAATAAGGTCCTCGCGGATGATAACTATTGTAAGACCTGCGGGAGCAACATTCTTCTGTGCGCCGCCGTAAAGCACGCCAAACTTTTTAACATCAACAGGCTCAGAAAGCATACAGCTGGAAATATCTGCAACAAGGGGAACATCACCGGTATCGGGCAGCTCATTGAACTTGGTACCGTAGATGGTGTTGTTCATACAAATGTGGAAATAGTCTGCATCCTTGGTAAAGGTTTCTTTGTCAAGCTTGGGGATGTAGGAGAAGGTTTTATCCTCGCTGGAGGCGACAACCTTAGCCTCGCCGTAGCGAGCTGCTTCCTTATAAGCCTTTTTAGCCCACTGACCTGTTACAACAAAGTCGGCCTTGCCGCTTTTGTTCAAGAGGTTTAAGGGGAGCATTGCAAACTGTGAGGATGCGCCGCCCTGTAAGAAAAGAACCTTGTAATTATCGGGAATACCCATTAATTTTCTAAGGTCTGCCTCGGTTTCGTCAATAATTGCCTGATACTCCTTGGAGCGGTGGGACATTTCCATTACGGATTGACCGCTACCCTTATAATCAAGCATTTCTGCTGCACATTCCTCTAATACCTCTTTAGGTAACATAGAGGGGCCTGCGCTGAAATTATAAACTCTTGCCATTTTAATTTTCCTCCTGAATGGTGCTGAAAACAATGCACCGTAATATAAATCGGGAATATGCATAAAATAAATCTGTTGCATTTAAATTGCATACTTCCCATTATGATACCATTATATTCAAGTATATAGTATTTGTCAAGTACATTGTTAAAAAAATAACAAGCAAAACGGAAAATTTTAAAAATTTTCTTAAAAATCCGTAAGATTTTGTTATTTTTTTAACAAACTGCAACCGTTACAGTATTCCGCCGTCGGTGTTTAAAACCTGACCCGTTACAAAGCTTGCATCGTCGGCAAGGTAAAAAATTGCGCTTGCAACCTCCTCGGCGGCTCCTATTCTGCCAAGGGGGGTATCGTCGGCAAGGGCGGCAAAGTCGGCAATATCCAAATTAGAATTCATTTCGGTATCAATAACACCGGGGGCTATGCAATTTACCCTTATTCCACTGGGACCAAGCTCCTTTGCAAGCGCCTTTGTAAGACCTATAATTCCCGATTTGGTGGCAGAATAGGCAACCTCCATAGAGGCTCCCGAAACTCCCCAAATGGAAGAAATGTTTACAATACTGCCCGATTTTTGATTAACCATAACCTTGGCGGCAGAGCGGCAACCGTAAAAAACACCGCTTAAATTGGTGGATAGAATATTCTGCCAATCATCATCGGTGGTGTCGGTAATAAGCTTTTGCAGTGCAATGCCCGCGTTATTTACCATAACATCAAGGCTACCAAATGCGCTTACGGTCTGCCTTACAGCCGATTCCACCTGAGTGGGATTTTTAACATCGCAGGGTATTGCAATAAATTCACAGCCGTTAAGCGCCATAGTTTCCTTCATAGCCTTTGCGGCATAAAGCGATTTATTGTAGGTTATGGCAACCTTGTAGCCCTTTCTTGCAAAATATACGGCGGTGGCGGCGCCTATTCCCCGCGAGCCACCCGTTATAAGAACCGATTTAGACATAAAATCCCCCTTTTTTTATTTTAAAAATTTAAAAAATTATTGATTTATGCTTTCATCCAGCCCATCCTCAAAGGCGGGAACAAATTCCTTTAAAAATACATCGGCGGCGGGTAGCTTCAGCGCCTTTATTGCCTTTTCTGCCGATTTTGCCGCGGCGGAAAATTCCTTGTTGCCCAACAAAAGCTCCTCGCGACACTTTATTAAAGCCGAAAATTTATCTGCCGCCTTAACATAAATGCCGATTAATTCATCGGGGCGGTAGTAGGGGGCAAATTCATCCCGCAAATCCTCGGGAATAAGCTCTAAAAGCTTGTCCTCAGCCGCCGCCTCAATGCTTTTGTATGCCGATTTTATATCATCATTATAGTATTTAACAGGGGTGGGTAAATCGCCTGTTATAACCTCGGCGGTGTCGTGAAAAAGGGCGGTTACTGCAACGCGGTCGGGGTCAACTTCCACACCAAAGCGCTTTTTGGCAATTATTGCAAGGCAGTGGGCAATAAAAGCCGTTTCCAAAGTATGCTCACTAAGGGATTCGGGGCGCAGATTTCGCATAAGCGCCCAGCGGTTTATGTACTTCATTCTGAAAAGCATTGCATAGTAGTTGTTTTTCATAGCTTTAAGTTCCTTTTATATTATTCTGTTTAGTGTGCCTTTTTGGCTATTTTACTGCTTTTGGGGTTTCACGCTAACCGTCCTCTGATTGTCACTAAATTTCACAGCAACATAATACCAAATTGTCCGTTGAGCAGTTTAGAGATACCGTCAGAGAATGTCTAAATGTTACTGAATTAACACCGTTTATTCTAAACAAGCTGATAAGTAAAATTGAAATTGGTTGTTTAGAAACGGTTGACGGCGAAAAACAGCAAGTGGTTAGTGTGGAATGGAAGTTTACTTATTGATGTTTTGTAGATCCATGATATCAATAAATTCTCTTCTCAAACGTTTGTATTTTGTAATGGCAAAGCCATATTTTTGCTTTGCTATATAGATATTCTTCCCGCCTAATGAAACACCAACAGGAAGCCTGCCGTTTTTAAATCCTTGCTGCACGTTACTATTAACTAATTTCTGAAAAGCAGGAGTAATACGGTCTACACAAAATACAGATATCATATTAATTGTGTCTGTTATAGTTTCGCAACCATAATACGCCTTCAATATATTCGTGATGCTTTCGTTAGCACTATCTAATAATTCATCTGATAGCTCAGGAACACGAATAATTGTGAAGCACGCTAATGTCCAATTTTTTGGTGTTTTTAAATACACCGTTACATCCCCATCAGATGAAATTGACACGTTTTTTTGGAATTGATATCCTTTTTGCGAAAGTCGCATCTGCAAGAAGTTCAAAAACTCATTATACGTGGCAAATGAAAGCGGTACTTTTTCTGCCGTAACAGGCTTTTGCTTTAATCCACCAAAAATCGGTAGTAGTATCATAAACAAAACGCCCACACCAAGCATTGTAAAAAAGATTGTATTATAAATTATATCAAATGTCTTTTGATTGGGAACTAAAAAGGAAATTATAATTCCGCCCGGAAAAAACACCAACAATAAAACAATACCAATGACTAGCAGGGTTTTAAGAATCAAATCTTTAGTTCTATCACTCATCCCAATCACCTCGCTGCCCGTATCTCTGTATCAGGAAAAAAAGTAACTATCGGCTGTTGTCCTTGCTTAAAGCGCTGATTAACTGAATATTCAAACCCGTTATAGCCAAATATCAACGCTGATTGAGTTAATGTTTGTAATTCAGATTTTATTGCATACTTGCCAACAAACGAACTCACAAATTTTTGTGGCTCAAACCATCCGTTGTTGGTAGGCACAATATTTTTGGCTATTTTTCCTGTTATTGCAGATATAGTTCCATTTACTGCTGTATCATTTAAAACCGTTTTAGCGGAATCGATTACATTCCCTGTTGTCACCTTTTTGGTTACTGTTTGACCATTAGCTTGTGAAACCTTTGGAATGTATGAAACTACCTCATTTGTTAAAGATTCTGCCGCAGCACTTGCGAAACCAGCTGCACAAACACTTCCTGTAGCAGCCAAAACACCGCCATATACAGCACCGCCAACCACAGCCCCTATAACCCCTTCGTTCCATTTCTTTCCGGTAGTTACATTTGAAACAATTTTTGTGACTCCGCCTGCGATGCCGCCAATAAGAGCACCAGCAACTACCCACCAGCCTCGACCCGTATCGTCTGCACGAGTTACAGGGTTATTTCCACAGTATGCGAATAAATTGGTTCCAAGGATGTCATCGTTTATCTGACCATCCGCATTTATAAACCTACCAATTTCCGGATCGTAGTATCTTGTACCTGTTAGATAGAGTCCCGTCTCGGTATCGTAATAGTATCCCCTATAACGGAAGGGGTTTATATGTGCGATGTGGTTTTGGTCGGTGATTTCTGCGCCTGATCCGTCGGTAACACTTATTATTTTACCCCAAGCATCATAGTTATAGAGTGCTACTATTTGTTGGCCGGAGTTGTAAATGCCAATTACATCGCCCTGTGCATTATAAATATAATAGTAAGGTGTGCTGTTGTAGGTAAATCCCACCCTTAAGCCGGCGGCATCGTAATAATACCAAATTGTGTTATTACCGGTTTTTTCAGCAATAATATTCGTTCCGTCTACAAGATAATCGGTAGCAACACCGTTTACGCTTTTGCGAATACGTACACCCGAATCATTATAACGGTAGGACATATAGGTGCCGTCCTGCTTTGTTGCCCTTGCTAACTGTCTGCCGCCCGACCATTCAAAGGTAGTGCCGTTATAATAATTTATGGGGTTACCGATAGAATCATAGGTGATTGCATTACCGTTATAGGCGGTTAATTTATCTTTCCAGTTTGTATCACCGTAGGTATATTGTACCACTGTGCCAGTTAAACCGTCAAGGCTTCCTGTGGTGTAATCGTAGGTGGTTTTTGAAAGAATATTACCGCCGTTATCATAATTATAAGTTGTGGTTTTACCTGATTTGCTGTTATTATCACGGGTTAGTTGATTCAAATAGTCATATTCGTAGCTTGTGTTATCTACATTAAATGTATTTGAGTTTAATATTGCCTCCTTTTCCGTGAGAGTAACAGTAAGAGGATAAATACCCTCCAACTGTTTCCTCACTTGGAAGCAATTTTGTAACCGTTAGGTTAGAGAATGTTGAAAGCCTACCAATAGGGGAATAGAACTATTATGTACCAGCAAGCATCGCGTTTGGTCACCCAAACACAGACTTGTCAGGAATATTCCTGAAACCTTTAAGGGCTTGGGATTATCCCAACAAGCTGCCTTTTGTCCCCAAAAGGCGATGCTTGCTAGTATAGATCATGATTGCAATTTTTGCATTACTTCTTCTTTATGCAAGGTTAAAGAATAAATTTTTCCCAAGTTGTCAAGAATAAACGATTTTCCATGATTCACAGGTGGGAGAATCTCTTCCTCGAATGCCCTGTCAAAATATGGTCGCAATTCTTCTTCCGTATATTCCTCATATTCTACTTGAGCAGTCATAAATTGTTTCCCTTGAAAAGTTTGCTTTCTAGACATTACAGCGATCCTTCCCTGAATATCGCTTTCATAGTGAGTTGGATAATTTGTAATATTTTCAAACTTTCCTATGAAATAGTAATAATTAACGTAGTAAACATCACCATAATTTGATTTTTGCAAATCAATTCCACACAAAAGATCGCGTCCAGGCAAATAAAACGCATTTTTTTGCTTTTCAAATCCTCGTAATTCAAATTCTTTCTTACAAAAATCCTTAAACTGTTTTTTGTCCATTTTTATCACCTTAATATAATTCCAATCGCATTGTAAAACCGCCACCTAGAGCATTATTATATTTTTGTAACTGGCGAATGCAATCAGGAGACGGTTATATGATTGGTTTTTGTTTTTAGATAAGAAATAAATTCGGGATAACTGCTTTTGTATACTTCTTTTGATTCGTTAATATATATTTCTGCATTTTTGTAAATTCCATATCCGGTGCGCTGAACAATAGCTTCCTTTGAAAACCATAATGCAAACTTACCTTTGTTGGAACTTTCATATAAATTTAAATCAAAGGGCGCCGCATTTTGCTCATCAACTAATGTTACTCTCATAACACAACCGTTTTCGTAGTCTAATGTGAAATTATTTAAAGAATACTCTATAAATCCTAATGATATTAGAGTTTCTTTATCATTCCAGGAGATGGAAGATAAAAAATCCAAATCTTGTTTTTTTAAAGAAACAGACCTTTGATTTGGTAAAAAAATGCAAAACAAAATAGCAATTACTGTTACGATAATAACTATCGCCGATACAAATTTTTTGTTCATAAAACCTCTCCTTTTATATTATTCTGTTTTTGTTTTCGCCCTTTAAAAATGCCTTTATGTTTTCTGCAATTTCGTTAATACAGCGAACTCTGGATTCATATGCCCCCCAAGCCATATGTGGGGTTAAAATAACATTGGGCAGATTTTTTATTCTTTGCAGGGGGCTGTTTTCCTGCAGAGGCTCTACCGAATAAACATCGGTGGCAAAGCCGCCTATAATGCCATTTTCTACTGCATCGGCAATGGCGGCTTCATCGGTAACGGCGCCCCTTGCCGCATTAACAAGAATTGCGGATTTTTTCATAAGTGCAAGCTCTTTTTTGCCTATAATATTTTTGGTTTGCTCACTAAGGGGCAGGTGAAGTGTTATTATATCTGACTCTTTTAAAAGTGTTTCAAGGTCAACGCAGTTATAATTCTGTTCGGGGGTGCGTTTGAAGCATAAAACCCTGCATCCAAAGGCTTCTGCCACCCTTGCCACCTGCTTGCCTATGTTTCCAAGCCCTATTATGCCAAAGGTTTTGCCGTAAAGCTCGCAAAAAACGGGGGTCAGGCAATTTTGCACACCGCTTTTGGTGTATTCGCCGTTTTTTACACATTCAGAATATTCGGGCAGATGTGTCATAAGGGCAAGGGCTAAGGTCAGGGTAACCTGCGCCACCGAATGGGTGGAATAGCCCTTAACATTACAAACCGCAATGTTAAGCTCCTTGCAGGCGTTAATATCTATGTTGTCATAGCCGGTTGCCGTTACGCAAATAAGCCTTAATTCGGGCAGAGCGGCTAAAATTTCTCCTGTCATTTTAACCTTGTTAAGTATGGCTACGGTACTGTTTTTAAGACGGTTTACAACCTCATTTTGGGGTGTTGTGGCATAAACGGTAAGCTCGCCTAAAGCCTGCCATTTATCAAAGGTAACATCATTGCCAAGGGTTGCCGCATCCAGAACGGTTATTTTCATAAAAACAATCACTCATTTTACAAATATTTCATTGATTATTATACCAAAAAATGATATAATATCAAGTGAATATTTAAAATAGGGATATAATATCTATAAAAAATATTAAAATCAAGGGGATTTGTAATGCAATCTGCTTTAAACAAAAAAAATACAGATAAAAAATACATAGATTTATTTTTTATAACTCTGCTTTTTGGCACCCTGCTTAGGCTCGCCATAGGCATAGGCTATTATAACCCGCAGGATACCCTGTGGTACAAGGCTTGGGCAATGGAGCTTAACAACGGATTTTTCAGCATTTATTCCCGCGCCGAGTCGGTAAATCTGGACTACCCGCCCATTTACCTTTTCTTTTTAAAAATAACGGGTGGAATATATAGCATAATCGGTGAAAATGTTCACAACTATACCGAAATGTTTTTAATGAAAATGTGGCCCATACTTGGTGATATTATCTGTGCGGTGGCGCTTTTTTATGTCTTTAAAAAGCAAAGCCCCAAAACGGGTCTTATAGTATCAGCACTATGGATGTTTAACCCCACCGTAATTTTCAACTGTGCATTCTGGGGGCAGACCGATTCCATAATGTGCCTGCTTTTGCTTGTAAGCTTTGTGGCTTTAGAAAGGGAACGACCTATTTTTGCCTGCGTGCTTTTTGCCTTGGCGGGTATGACCAAATATCAGTGCCTTTTCTTTACACCGCTGTTTTTAACCGAGCTTTTTGTAAAATACCGCGTTTCAAAGCTTTTAAAGGGAATAGGCGCCGCCGCCCTTACGGTAGCCGCCGTATTTTTACCCTTTATGATTGGCTCTAAAAATCCGTTTTTGTTTTTGGATGTTTATTTAAAGGGTCAGGGAACCTACCCATATTGCACCCTTAACGCCTACAATGTTTACGGTCTTTTTGGTCTTAACTGGAAGGAAGATACAGTAGGCTTCCCCTCACTTTACTCCCTTAGCTTTGTGCTTATTGTTCTGCTTATAGGCTTTATGATTTTTGCCTACATTTACGCAAAAAGAAAATCTGTGTGGGTTATGGGCTTTATTTTTATGAACACCCTGTTTATGTTTATGACCCGTATGCACGAAAGATATCAGTTTGTGGTGCTTATATTTATTCTTATGGCGGCAATAGTTCATAAAAATCGCGGATTTTTCTATTGCTTTGCGGCAATGAGCGTTATGACACTTGTAAATCAGGCAATACCAATGTTCAGCTGGCGGTCGGAAAATTCCTTTTTTGATGCCTATTACGGAAATCTTTTTGTAATATTCTCGGCTTTAAATCTGATTTTGTATTTTGTAAGCGCGTATCTTTGCATACGATTTATGTTTAAAAAAGATGATGCAGAGAATAAAGAAATAATAAAGGAGGCTACGGTATGAATTTTTCAGAGCTTAAAAAACAAACCCTTGGAATAACAAAGGAAAAGCGGCTTTCCACATTTTTTGTGGCGCTTCTTACCGCGGCGGTATTTTTTGTGCCGTTTATAGTAATGAACGAGGGATATTTTCTTTTTTACGGCGATTTTAATGTTCAGCAAATTCCCTTTTATAAGCACTGCCACGAAATGCTTCGTTCGGGCAATTTTGCCTGGGACTGGGGTACGGATTTAGGTGTGAATTTTATTGGCTCCTACTCATTTTATACCATAGGCAGCCCCTTTTTCTGGCTGACTCTGCCCTTCCCCACAGATTGGGTTCCCTATTTTATAGGTCCCCTGCTTATACTTAAATTTGCCTGCAGCGCCCTTTCGGGATACCTTTATATCCGCAGATTTACCCGCAACCCCGAGGCGGCAAGAATAGGTGGACTTTTATATGCCTTTTCGGGCTTTGCGGTGTACAATATATTCTTTAACCATTTTCATGAGGCAATAGTTTTCTTCCCGCTGCTTTTGCTTTCGGTTGAGCTTTTAATAACCGAAAATCGTCGCGGATTTTTTGCCGCAATGGTAGCAATTACTGCCATTTCAAACTATTTCTTCTTCTTTGGTATGGTAGTGTTCACGGTAATTTATTGGTTTGTAAGGGTATTTTCAGGCTGCTATAAAATGACCTTTGGTCGCTTTATGTGGTTTGCCTTTGAAGCCGTTTTGGGACTTCTTATTTCGGCGGCGCTGCTTGTTCCCACCTGCTATGCGGTTCTGGGTAACAGCCGCATAACCGAAATTTTACACGGCTGGGGCGCCATTACCTACGGCAAGGAGCAGATTTACCTTAATATTATTGAGTGCTTCTTCTTTCCGCCCGATATACCCGCCCGACCTGTTTTCTTCCCCGATGCCGATGTTAAATGGTCATCCCTTGGCGGATGGTTGCCGCTGTTTTCTATGGTGGGCGTTTTTGCCTGGATGCAACAGAAAAAAGGCACCTGGCAACGCCGAATGCTTGGCATTTTAATGTTTATGGCAATGGTTCCCATTTTAAACAGCGCCTTTTATATGTTTAACAACGCCTACTATGCCCGCTGGTATTATATGCCCGTTTTACTTATGGCAATGGTAACCGCCCAGTGCATTGAGGATACCGAAATTCATTGGAAATCCCCCTATAAATGGGTAACGGGAATTACGGTTGCAACGGTGCTTGTATTTGCCTTCTTCCCCCGTGAAATAGAGGACGGTAAAATCACAAAATGGGGTCTTTATGTACAGAGCGATGATTTCTATTTATACAGATTTCTGGCAACGGCGGCAATTGCGGTTGTATCCCTTATAATTTTAGGTATGCTTTTGCGTATGATTAAAACTCAGCGCAAGCAGTTTATGAAATCGGCTACCGCCCTTATTTGCGCAATAAGTATAATTTATGCGGGATTTTTTATAATCTGCGGCAGAAGCCATTCTTATGATTATGATATTGTTATTGATGACCTTATTGAAGCCGATATTGAGCTTGACGGCGATAAATATACCTTCCGTATAGATGTTTTTGAGGGTATTGATAACACAGGTATGTTTTTAGGGTATCAAACAATCAATGCCTTCCATTCGGTTGTACCAACCTCTGTTACCGAGTTCTGGGAGTATATTGGTGAGGAGCGCGGTGTTGCAAGCCGCCCCACCACCGAATCCTTTGCCGCCCGCTCACTTTTAGGTGTAAAATATCTTTTAGCTCGTGAGGATGGCGATAGCTTTACCGATGATATGGGCGAGCCTCAAATTCCCGGTTTTGAGTTCTATAGTCACGAAAACGGCTATGATGTATATTTAAATCAGAATTTTGTTTCTATGGGCTTTGCCTATGATTATTATATGACCGAGGCGCAGTGTAAAAATATAGATGAAAAAAGCCGCGCCAACGCAATGCTCAAGGCAATTTTATTAACCGATGAGCAGGTGGGCAAATACGGCGGATTATTAACAAATATTTCGGATTACGGCAAGGAAAATTCAGGCACTAATGCCGATGATACCACCGCAGACAGTACCGATACAGACACTTTGTTAAGTACCGATACCACCTCTGATTCATCCTCTGATATGGCTTTAAGCTCGGGTGATATAGCAATAGAAAGCAATTCAAGCGGCGCGGAGTCATTGCAGTCCTCCTCAGATGAGTCTTACACCTCATACGAATCAGAAGTCACAGATTTTGGTATCGATGAGATTTTGGATGATTATAATGATTATCGCTATTCTGATGCTTTGCTTAACTTCTTTTATGATAAAGAGGAGCTTGCTTTGGATACCAAAGCCTTAAAAGAAAAATCGGTCTTTGATTTCCACAAAACCGATAACGGCTTTGGGGCAAATATCAACCTTAAAAAGGATAATCTGGTATTCTTCTCGGTGCCCTATGATGAGGGCTGGAGCGCAACTGTAAACGGCAAAAGCGTGGAGGTTGAAAAGGTAAACGCCGGCTTTATGGCGGTGCCTGTAAAGGCGGGCGACAGCGTAATTGAGTTTACCTACACCACTCCCGGTATGAAGCTTGGTGTTATAATCACCCTTCTTTCCCTTTTTGTGTGGTTGTTCTACACCGTTATTTCATTGGTGCTTAATAAAAAGGGTATGCTTGCCACAACCGAGTATCCTGAAGGCTACAAGCTTATTGAAAAATTCCAAAGAGATGCCGCTAAGGATATTATGATGGAAAATGTGGGAGCCGAGGCAGAGGAACGCCCCTTTGACATTGAAATAACCGATGATAGCGTTATTTACGGATATGATGAGCAAACCTCCGACTTTAATCGCGGATTTTGGATAAATACCGACATTGAGTCAGAGGATGATTCCATACCCCTTTCAGATATTTCAGATAACCCCGAAAGCGATACCAACGAAAACGAAGAGGAAGAATAAATGCCAAGATTTTTTAAAGAAGATTTTGAAAATAACCCCTTTTTAGAGGGGGCGGATGCAAACCACATTGCCCGCTCCCTTAGAATGAGGGTGGGCGAAGCCCTTACCGTTAGTGATAGCAGGGGCACAGATTTTAACTGCGTTATATCGGGCATTAATCCCGACAGAATTGAGCTTCAGGTTAAGGAGATTAAGCCATCCGAAAGTGAGCCTGATATATCGGTTACTCTTTGCACCTGCCTGCTTAAAGGCGATAAATTTGAATCGGTTATCCGCCATTCGGTGGAGTTGGGCGTTACCGAAATAATGCCCTTGCTTTCCACCAACTGCGTATCCCGTCCCGATGCTAAATCCCTTAAATCCAAGGGTGAGCGTTGGCAAAAAATAGCCAACGAGGCGGCGGGTCAGTGCGGCAGAGGCAGACTGCCCGCAGTTTTAAACACCATAGAGCTTACAGATTTTGCAAAAACCATTGCCGATTATGATTTAGTGCTGTTTTTTTATGAGGTGGGCGGTGAGCCGTTGGGCGAAACAATGTGGGAAAATGATACCGCAAAAAAAATAGCCATAATAACCGGTCCCGAGGGTGGCTTTACGGCAAAAGAGGCAGAGCTGCTTTCCAACGCAGGCGCAAAAACCATATCCCTTGGCAAGCGCATATTAAGGGCAGAAACGGCACCCCTTGCCGCCCTTACGGGGGTTATGTTACTTACCGATAATTTAGAGTAATAAGAGAGATTGTATTATGTTTTCAAAATTCAAAAAGGCCCCATCGGGGGGATTTGATTTTATTATTGTTGGCTTGGGTAATCCGGGTCTGCAGTATGAAAAAACCCGTCACAATGTGGGATTCAGAGCGGTGGATGCCCTTTGTGAAAACTTGGGTGTAAAATGTGACCGCAATAAGTTTAAAAGCCTTTATGCCGATGCAAAAATAGGTGAGCATCGCCTGCTTATTTTAAAGCCGCAAACCTATATGAACAATTCGGGGGAAGCCGTTACTGAGGCTATGTCCTTTTACAAAATCCCAATTCAAAAGGTTATTGTAATATCCGACGATGTAACGCTGGATGTTGGCAGACTTCGTATTCGCGCAAAGGGGTCGGCAGGCGGTCATAACGGTCTTAAGGATATCATAGAATTAAGTGGTTCAGATGAATTTCCAAGGGTTAAAATCGGTTGTGGACAAAAGCCGCATCCCGATTATGATATTAAAGACTGGGTGCTTGGCAAATTTCCAAAAGAGGATGAAAAGGAGATTGAGCAAAGCATAAGTCTTGCCGCCGAGGCCGCCCAGTGCATTGTAAAAAAAGATATTCCAACCGCAATGAACAGGTATAATAAGTAATGAAGTTTTTACTAAGAGCTATGGGGGAAATCCCCGCAATACAGCCTATTTTTGACACCGTAACGGGGGAGGGTCACTCCCCTGCTGCGGTTTTTGGCATGCCCGATACCGCCCGTACCGTTCTTGCCGTTGCGGCGGCAGAGCGGCTTCAAAAAAGAATTTTTGTTGTTACCGATACAGAAGCCTCTGCCCGAAAAATGGCGGCAGATGCCATATCGCTGGGCGGTAAAGCAGAGGTTTTTCCCGCAAGGGATTTTAACTTTTTAAACGCCTTAGGCTCATCAAAGGAGTATGAGCATAAGCGTATAGGTACCCTTTGGCGGTTTATTTCGGGCGAAACTCAGATGATTTTTACCGATATTGAGGCATTTACCGAAAAAACCATTTCCCCCGCCGCACTTAAATCCGCCGCCCAAAAAATCTGCGTTGGGGATGAAATAAATATTGCCGAGTTTACCGAAAAGCTTGTAGATTTAGGCTACGATTTCACCGAACAGGTGGACGGTATGGGTCAGTTTTCGGTGCGAGGCGGAATTATTGATATTTTTTCCACAGGGGATTTGGCGCCTGTAAGAATTGAGCTTTGGGGCGATGAAGTTGACTCTATGGCATATTTCGACCCTTCCGACCAAAGAAGGGGGGATTTCTGCGAAGAATTTACCCTTTTGCCCGCCGCAGAATTTTCATTGCAGTATGATAAATTAGCCGATATTTTATCCTCTGTTTTAAATAATAAGTCCATTAAAAGCAAAAGCTTTAAGGCATCGGTCAGCAGAGATATTGATGATATTAAGGCGGGCGGCTCGGTAAATGTGGACAGATATATGGATTATCTTCCCAACCCTGCCGTATTTTTTAGTGACTATTCGGCAGATTGTCTTTTGTTTTTAAGCGAAAACCGTAATATTTTGTCGCGCCTTAAAGCGTTGGAGGCAACCCGACTTAATCTTTTGGAGGATCTGTTTGAAAACGGCATTGTTGATAGCGGTGGGGACAGCTTTTTTTACGGACGCACCGCCCTTTCAGAGGTTATAGCCAAAAGGGCTACAGTATATGCAGATAGCTTTACAGGCAGCAGCTACCCTGTACCCCCAAAAGCAATAGCCACCGCCTTTATGAAACAGCTTTCCTGCTGGGGCGGCAGTATGGATATTCTTATGGATGACCTTCGCCCCGCCCTTAAGCTTGGCAGAACGGTGGTTATTCTCTCAGGCAGTGAAAAGGGCGCCGAAATACTTGTTTCTCAGTTGGAAAATAACGGCATCCACGCGCAAAAGGCGCTTGCTGAGGATATTATAGCAGGGGCAGGAGTTTTTGTTATGCCCGCCGCCCTTTCGGCAGGCTTGGAGCTTACAGAACAAAAGCTTCTTGTTATTGCTCACAAGCCGGTTAATATCTCTGCAAAGAAAACAAAAAAACGCAATAAGGATGAGGTTTTTAATTCCTTAGAGGAGCTAAAGGTTGGGGATTTCGTGGTGCATTTTGCCCACGGTATAGGTCAGTTTGACGGTATCCACCGCATTGAAACGGGCAATGTAGTTAAGGATTATATTAAAATTAAATACAAGGGCACCGATGTTTTGTATGTGCCCGTAACCCAGCTGGATTTGGTTTCAAGGTATATAGGCGCATCGGGTGAAAACGGTCCCATTCTGCACCGTCTTGGCGGTCAGGAATGGCAAAAAACCAAAGCAAGAGTCCGCGCCGCAGTTAAGGAAATGGCAAAGGAGCTTACCCGTCTTTACGGTGAGCGCCTTAAGGTAGAGGGTTATCCCTTTGCCCCCGATAATGAGCTTCAGGCAGATTTTGAGGCGCGCTTTCCCTATGAGGAAACAGAGGACCAACTAAGGGCAATAAAGGAAATAAAAGAGGATATGGAGCGCCCCGTTCCAATGGACAGACTGCTTTGCGGTGATGTTGGCTTTGGCAAAACCGAGGTTGCGCTCCGCGCCGCCTTTAAATGTGTTTGTGAGGGCAGGCAGTGTGCCATTCTTGTACCAACCACAATTCTTGCCTGGCAGCATTATTTAACAGCTACCGAACGCTTTGGCGAGCTACCCGTTAAAATTGAAATGCTATCCCGCTTTCGCACCCGCAAGCAGATTGAAAAAACCATTGAGGGTATGGCAAGGGGTGATGTTGACCTTGTGGTAGGCACCCACCGTATGATTTCCAAGGATGTTAAATTCCGCGACCTTGGACTTGTTATTATTGATGAGGAGCAACGCTTTGGTGTTGCCCAAAAGGAAAAGCTTAAATCAATGTTTACGGCGGTGGATGTTTTAACCCTTACAGCAACACCTATTCCCCGCACACTTAATATGGCAATGTCGGGTATAAGGGATTTATCCTCTATTGAGGAAGCCCCTCAGGACAGACAACCCGTTCAAACCTATGTTATGGAGCAAAACAACGGCGTTTTAATTGAGGCTATGAGCAGGGAAATCCGCCGCGGAGGTCAGGTTTATTATCTCCACAACAGGGTAGAAAGCATAAATCATTGCGCCGCAAGAATAAAAACCGCCCTGCCCGATGCAAGGGTTGAGGTTGCCCACGGTAAAATGAGTGAGGAGGAGCTTTCAAAGGTATGGAAGGCTCTTTTAGAGGGCGAAATTGATATTTTAGTCTGCACCACCATAATTGAAACGGGTGTGGATGTTCCCAACTGTAACACCCTTATTATTGAGGATGCCGATTTTATGGGTCTGGCTCAGCTTCATCAAATAAGGGGCAGGGTCGGTCGCTCCAGCCGCCGCGCCTATGCATATTTCTGCTTCAGGCGGGGCAAGGTTTTAACCGAGGTTGCCACAAAGCGACTTGAGGCTATTCGCGAATATACCGAGTTTGGCTCAGGATTTAAAATTGCAATGCGCGATTTGGAAATCAGGGGCGCGGGCAATATACTGGGCGGTGAACAGCACGGTCATATGGAGGCGGTTGGTTATGATATGTACATTAAACTGCTTAATGAGGCGGTAAGTGAGGAAAAGGGCGAGGCGCCAACCAAAACCGAGGAATGTCTGGTGGATTTGGATATAAGCGCAAACATCCCCGAGGATTATATACCGTATCTTTCACACAGATTAAGCATCTACCGCCGCATTGCCGATATTAAAACCAAGGAGGACCGCTCAGATGTTATTGATGAGCTTTGTGACCGCTTTGGTGACCCCCCGCCCGAGGTTTTGGGACTTATGGATGTGGCGCTTTTAAAGGGTGCGGCAGGTCGTAACGGAATTTATGAAATATCGGGCGATAAAACCCAGATTAACTTTTTTGTTAAGGGCTTTACCCCCGAAAAGGCAAGCGAGCTTATTAAAAAGCTGGGTCAGGGAACACTTTTAGTACCCACCGAGCCGGTGCATTTTGCCCTTAAATTAAAGCCGGGTCAAAGCACCGTTGCGCTTTTGCGTGACCTTGCCGAGCGACTGTAAAAAATTTATAAACACAAAAAGGGCTGTAAAAAAACAAAGTTTATTAAAACCTTAAAATAAAATGAAAAATCTGCAATAAAATGATAGAACAGCCCTTTCGTTGCAGATTTTTATGTTTATAAATATATTAGACAGATAAATTATAGTTTGAAATGCCGTCGGCATTTCAAACCGTAGGGAACAACCTATGTGTTGTTCCGTATAAATACCGCAATTTATATTTTTTACGGAATGACACGCAGGTCATTCCCTACGGTGTAAATTGCCAATTTATTTGAATGCTTTAAAAAGGCAAAGCACAGGCTAAAAAAACGCCTTATACCCACAAATAAAATGGACGCGGGGTAAAAGCTACGCCGCATCCACAGATTTATTCGTAATAAAAGAACGCTTGGCGTTCACGGCTGTTTTTTACAGCCCCAATTTTATTTGTTTTATTATATTATAATAAAGCCTTTTTAAGTGCGTCTATACGGTCGGTTTTCTCCCAGGGCAAATCCAAATCTGTTCTGCCAACATGACCGTATGCGGCGGTCTGACGGTAGATGGGGCGGCGAAGGTCTAAATCGCGGATGATGGCAAGTGGACGAAGGTCAAATACCTTGTTTGCTGCCTTTGCAATGGTTTCATCATCGGTAACACCTGTGCCTGCGGTATCAACCATAACAGAAACGGGATTTGCTACACCAATTGCATATGCAAGCTGAACCTCAGCGCGCTTTGCAAGACCTGCGGCAACAATGTTTTTAGCAACATATCTTGCGGCATAAGCGGCAGAACGGTCAACCTTTGTGGGGTCCTTACCCGAGAAAGCTCCGCCACCGTGTTTTGCGTATCCGCCGTAGGTATCAACAATAATTTTTCTGCCTGTAAGACCTGTATCACCCTGAGGACCGCCTACAACAAAACGACCTGTGGGGTTAATGAAAATCTTTGTGGTATCATCAAAAAGCTCATCCTTAAGCTCCGCCTTAATAACCTTTTCTAAAATATCCTCACGAAGCTTTTCAATGGTTACATCAGCAGAATGTTGGGATGATACAACAACGGTGTCAATATGTACGGGCTTGCCGTCATCATATTCAACCGTTACCTGAGTTTTACCGTCGGCACGAAGGTAGTTAAGCTCGCCCGATTTGCGAACGGCGGTAAGGCGCTTTGCCAAGCGGTGCGCAAGAGCAATTGGTAGGGGCATAAGCTCGGGGGTTTCGTCACAAGCAAAGCCAAACATCATACCCTGATCGCCTGCGCCGTGAAGGTTAAGCTCATCATCCTCACCTGATTTTTGCTCTAAGGATTTATCAACACCAAGAGCAATATCAGGGGATTGCTCGTCAATAGCAACCATAACGCCGCAGGTGTTGCCATCAAAGCCCTTTTCGGGGGAATCGTAGCCAATATCACAAACAACCTGACGGGCAATTTTTGCAATATCTACCTTTGCTTTGGTTGTAATTTCACCCATTACCGTTACAATACCTGTGGTACAGAAGGTTTCACAGGCAACGCGGGATTCAGGATCCTGCTCCAGCATTGCATCAAGCACTGCGTCGGAAATATTATCGCTGATTTTATCGGGATGACCCTCGGTCACCGATTCGGATGTAAAAAGCCATTTTGCCATTTTAATCTTCTCCTTTTTATATAAAAACTCTACTTATTACCTCTTACCTATTACTTCTTACCTCAAAAAACCCCCGCCCGTAGATGGGCAGGGGATTAAAAGCCTCATCTTTCGGTAAAACCGCAGGATTTAGCACCTTGTTAAAACAGGTTGCCGGGCATCACAGGGCCTGTCCCTCCGCCACTCTTGATAAGGGGTATTAACTTTTAGTACTATTATTGTAACACATTATCGAAAAATGTCAATAGTGAATGAAAAAATATTTGTTTGGAAAGATTTTTAAAATGAGGGATATTATTCTACCTCAACGGTGCCATCCTCTTTAACGGTAATCATCATACCATCCTTAACATAGCTTAAAAATTCATCACCAAGGCAGTCAATAACGGGCATAGAAACATTTTCTACCCACACATCAGCCAGAATTGCACCAGCGGCGGCTAAGGAATCAATATGATTTGCAAAAAGCATACAAGCGGGGTTTTTCTCCATAGCGCAGGCGCAGTAAAGCACCAAGCCACCTGTGGTAGAGCCTATTGTCTGGGGCAGGCAAAGAGCCTTGTTTATAAGGGGTTTGCCGTGAAGCTCCTTATTATTTTGGTCACCACATTTAACCTCTTTATCGCCAAACTGCAACGCCATCTGAAGTGATGCCAATGTATTAAAGCCTTCGGTTGTAACAACTGCTTCGGCGGTAACTGTTCCGGGGGTAACAACCCTTCCTTTAAATGTTTTCATTATGCTTTACCTCCCTTGGTGATTTTTACAAGAATTTCCTCATCGGTGTAATAACGGGCGCTGGTGTAGGTGCGCAGCTTGTTGGAGGAGGTGATTACCGGCATAGTTTTGCAAAGGGGATTATTCATATACATAAGCGGGCATATGTATGATGTAATTACGCCCGTTGCTTTAAGCCTTTCGGCATATTCGGTATTGTTAAATGTTTCCAGCACCTTGGGGGCGGCGGTGAATACGGTGGGAATAAGTACCTTTTTATTGCCCGATTCTTTAAGGGCAGCTTCTATTTTTTCTGTCCAGCTTTTAAGCTGCTCCAAAGAAAGGTGGGGACAACCCACAAAACAAAGCTTTGGTTTGGCATCAGGCTTTTTCCATATAACGGGATAGTTATTTTTAACCCTTTCCAGCTCGGCATCATCAATAATATATTCCTTAGTGCCCTCTGAAATAAGACTTTCACCCAATTCTACTGCCTCGGGAGTAAGGTTTTCAATATGATAAAGTCCAACTGCGCCGTTGGAGGCGGTGGCGGCGCCAAAATCCTTTAAATAGGCGCAGGCAGAATCATTAAGCTCACCGCCTATCCATTTATCAAGACCCTTAACAAAGGGCACATCCTCCATAACCTTCATACCGATAGCAGAGCCTAAAAGCTGAGCCTCAGGCTTTTTGGAGGTTTCAATTTTTACAACCCATGTAGCCTTTCTGCCTTCGTCGGTAAGAAGTCCGAAATACGGAACAAAGCCCACAATCGAACCCATAATATCAATAATACCTGAATTACGGTTACAACGGGCGCCAAGCACCGAGTTTGCGTAAACAACGGCTGAGGATTCCGCCCAGGAAAGCACCTCGCCCTTCATTGGTTTATTGCCAACCTCATCCATATAGCAGGTGCAGGTAAAGGCATTTTCATCAATAAGACCAAGCTTATGCAGTTGTTTTTCATAAAACTCCTGCTTGGTGTACATAAACTTGTTAAAAACAAAATTCTGCAAAAAGCTTGCAGGAACATTTTTATCAATGGGACGGGGGTCAACTGAAAATTTTTGCCCCGACATAACGCCTGCATCAAGAAGCTGCTGCATAAGGTCATAAACAGGTGACATAACCTTTAAACCAAAGGATGTTACAAGGTGATTGTATTTTGATGTGATAGGCACCAGCTTTTCGGCCTCAAAAGCATCACCGTACATAACCATTGTTTTCATAACCTTGGCAAGGGTTTCGCCCTTTTCACCGTTAAGAATGGCTAATTGCTCATCGGTAAGAGCCATTTTGTATTCAAACATTTTAGCATTTCTCCTTTTTGCACAGAAATATCTGTGATTAAAGATATTAAAATAATTATACTACCGAAATGTTGAAAAGTCAACATTGCTACCCTAAAAAGAGATGCAAAATTTTTATTACGAATAGGTTTATGGATGTGTCTTAGCTTTTACCCCGCGTCCACCGGTCGCGGACCGGTTTTATTACGAATAGGTTTATGGATGTGGCGTAGATTTTACCCCGCGTCCATTTTATTTGTGGGTGTAAGGCGGTTTTTAGTCTGTGCTTTGCCTTTTTAAAGCCACCCGATAAATTGTGGTGAACGCCCCGCGTTCTTTTATTGCGGGATGGTTTTAATCTTTATACTATATCTCGTTCCGCGCCCATAAAGCAAGCAATAAATTGTGGGTTGTAAGCCGTCCCCGGACGGGGAAGGGGGACGACGGATTATAATATCAAGTGCAACACACTAAAAAAAGTAGACTTCATACTAACCAAGGTGTAAAATGTAGTCACCACAACAAACACAACACGGAGGTTAATATGAAGTCCTAT